>NZ_JANZMJ010000024.1:0-85251 GCF_025175645.1 Peribacillus aracenensis | reverse complement strand
CAGTAGATAAACGGTGAACTTTTCTATAAAAGAGTAAACGAGAAATCGATATGGGGTGAAAATATTTGTCAATTAAAATGAGATTTCTGTTGTCCTACGTTGGCGTAATTCTTATTTCCATCACCTTATTTTTAGCAGCCGGGTTTTTACTTATTTTTGCAATAACAGGTGATATAAAATCGATAGAGCATTTATACAAAAAATCTTATCTCCAAAAACCTTTGACTGCAGTAGAAGAAAGTGTGTTTCTCGATTTAAAGCTTTTGGCAAAAAATAATCCAGAGCAGCTTCTGGACGAAGAACAGCTGGAGAAGATTGAACATAGAGATATTAAGATTGTCGTTAGAAAGGGAAATAACATTGAGTATTCGTCCCCCACACTTGATAAGCTAGGCTTGGTTCAATCACTTCCCGTGTTCGAGGAAACGAACATCAATACGCGGGACACGATCAGGATGAAAGACTCTTTTTTCACATATGTGAAGTTTGATTTTTATTTTTCGGATAAAAGTAAAGGAAGTATTTTTGTATTGAGAAAGGCAAGCTCCTATGCTGAGCTTACCCGCGAGTCATTTCCCATTTTATTCGCGCTATTGTTATTGCTGCTTGTAATGATTATTGGACTTTTAAATTATTTAGTTTCAAGAAGTATCATCAAACCTATCTCAATACTTAAAGAAGGTGCAGAGCGTATAAAATCAGGAGATTTAAACTTTGAAATCAAAGCGACTTCGAATGATGAAATCGGACAATTGAATAGGGAGTTTGAGGAAATGAGAAAAAAGTTAAAAGAGTCCGTAAACCTTCAGCTTCAGTATGAGGAAAATCGTAAAGAACTTCTTTCAAATATTTCTCATGATTTGAAGACACCGATCACTTCGATTATGGGATATGTAGAGGGGATAAAAGACGGAGTAGCAAACACCCCGCAGAAAATGGACAAGTATTTATCGACTGTATACCTAAAAGCAAGAGATATGGATTCATTGATAGATGAATTGTTTTTATTTTCCAAGCTGGATTTAAAAAAAGAACCATTCACATTTGAATCGGTCAGACTAGATAAATATTTAAAAGACTACGTAGATGAACTTCAGCTGGATTTAGTCCAACAAGGAATCCAGATTGAACTTCAACAGCTACATAAACCGACATACGTGACAGCGGATAGAGAGAAACTAAAACGTGTATTGGCCAACCTAATCAGTAATTGTGTAAAGTATATGAATAAAGATGAAAAACACATTTCCATTTCTCTGCATGAAGGACTATGTGATGTAGTCGTACAAGTAACAGATAATGGCTATGGAATAGAGGCTTCTGCTTTGCCTTATATTTTTAACCGCTTTTATCGTGCTGAGCAATCTAGAAATTCTCTGACTGGTGGAAGTGGTTTAGGGCTAGCGATCGCAAAAAAAATTATCGGCGAGCATGGAGGACATATTTGGGCCACTAGCGAGATAGGAAAAGGTACAAGTGTCTTCTTTTCCATAAAGAAAGGTGAGGAAATGTGAAAAAGATATTACTTATTGAAGACGAAGTCAGTATTGCTGAATTACAAAGGGATTATTTGGAAATTAATGATTTTAGTGTCGATATTCAACATACTGGTGACGCAGGTCTCCGATCGGCCCTTCAAGGAAATTATCATTTAATCATTTTGGACATCATGCTTCCAGGATTGAATGGATTTGAGATATGCAAACAAATACGTGCTGTCCATAATATTCCGATATTGTTTGTATCCGCCAAAAAGGAAGATATCGACAAAATTCGCGGGCTTGGTTTAGGGGCAGATGATTATATTACAAAGCCCTTTAGTCCAAGTGAACTAGTTGCAAGAGTGAAAGCGCATTTAGCGCGTTATGAACGTTTATCAGGAAGTCACCTCAAATCCAACTCAATCTATGTTCATGGCATTTCAATAGATAAGTCTGCACGTCGAATTCACATAAACGGAGAGATGGTCCCGTTTACAACAAAGGAATTCGATACTTTAGTGTTTTTTGTCATGCATCCGAATCAAGTATTAAGCAAGGAACAGCTTTATGAAAATATTTGGGGATTGGAATCGGCTGCAGATGTTTCGACTGTCACCGTCCATATCAGGAAACTACGTGAAAAAATTGAAAGGGATCCCGCACATCCTAAATTTTTGGAAACCGTTTGGGGAGCAGGGTATCGCTTTAATGTTTAAAATATGGTTTATGACCCGTCACGAAGGTGGCGGGATTTTTTTATAAATATTAAGAAATTTTATGAATAAGTTAATCATTTTTTAAGAAATTGTTTAGAGGGAGTTTAAGATTAGGCACTAATATAATGAAGACGGAATAAGTAAGCAACTAAAAATAAAAGGGAGATAAATCCTCATGCAGCCTAAAAAAGCTTTTTAGAACAAGCCCTTTTGGTTCGTGCAGATGATGTACAAACGGGGAAAGGATGGTGTGTTTCATGCTGGGACGGCTAACGATTGTCATCGGATGCCTTTTCATCCTTCAAGGCTGTGGCCTAGATAACGAAGTAGAGCTAAATAAACAAGAAAAGGAGACAGGAAAGGGAATGAATGAACAACTGATTCAAGCTGTAGCACGAAATGAAACGGATAGAATAAGAAGTTTGATCGAGCAAGGTGCTGATCTTAATACACAGGACTCGGAAGGGCGAACCGCAACTATGATTGCGACTTATAACAATGATGTAGAGACTGCAAAAATCCTTATTGAAGCGGGTGCAGACGTCAACATTCAGGATGACATGAAAAATAGTCCCTTCTTATATGCCGGTGCTGAAGGTTATATAGATATACTTAAACTTGCAATTGAAGCAGGTGCCGACCCATCTATTACCAACCGTTATGGAGGAACGGCTTTAATCCCTGCTTCGGAACATGGATATATCGAGGTTATTAAAGAACTCCTTACTAAAACCGATATTGATGTGAATCATGTAAATGATCTCGGCTGGACAGCTTTACTAGAAGCTATCATTTTGAATAATGGTGATGGAAAACAGCAGGAAACAGTGAAACTGCTAATAGATCATGGGGCAGATGTCAGCATCCCTGATAATGGTAGTATGACACCTTTACAACATGCCCGCGAGAAAGGGTTTAAAGAGATTGAACAAATTTTACTATCCGCAGGAGCAAAATAACCAGATTGCCGATACTTGCAATTTGAAATGTCATTGCACTACTAATTAATGCCAACCATAATATTTTGAGGAGACGAAAAAATGAACAAAAAAGCAAAAATTTCATCATCTATTCTACTTGGGTTAACATTGGCCTTAACAGGATGCAATACAAACGCACAAGACAATCAAAGTGCTCAGAAGCATGAACAAACCGCTAAAGAAAGTAAACAAGAAAAAAAGTTAACCGCAGGACAGGAAATGACTAAAATTCTTAGTGGCACGAATTGGCAAGGAACAAAAGTTTATGATAAGCATAATAATGACTTAACTAAGGAGAATGCAAACTTTATTGGTCTAGCAAAATATGATGATGAATCATCGAGATATGAATTTTTTGATAAAAATACTAAAAAAAGTCGTGGTGATAAAGGAACTTTCTTTATCACAAATGAAAAGATGCGAGTGTTAATTTCAGAATCAATGGGTTACCAAGCCGTTGTTGAAATAACAGAACTGAATGAGGATATGTTTACCTATAAAAGAATGGGTAAAGATGCTAATGGTAATGATGTAGAAGTGTTTGTTGATCATATTCCTTATACTGAAACCGAACTTTCTTTTACTGATCCAGATAAAACTTTGGAAACTTACACCGGGGAAGTAGATACAGACGTTGATGGAGACAGAATTTTATCCAGCACCACATGGCAAGGAACAGTGGCGTTGGATGAAAAGGGAAATGATGTATCAAGCTATAACTCGAGTTATTTAGGACTGGCAAAATATGATGATAAAACAAATAAGTATGAATTTTTTGATGCTAAAACCGGTGAAAGCCGTGGGGATTACGGCTATTACGATGTTGTTCATGGAAATAAGATAAGGGCCCTTGCTTCACAAGGGGAAAATAGGTATGGTGCAGTTCTTGAACTTACAGAGCTTAATGAAAATAAATTCACTTATAAACGAATTGGTAAAGATAAAGAAGGAAAAGATATAACGATAACGGTTGAACACATACCATATAAAGGTAATTTGAAACTAAAATCAACTAAATAAAAATAAAGGGATTTTGCATGAATAGCAAAATCCCTTTCTTAATATAGTAATAGAATAGTGGTTCAAGATGTCTATGCGTTAAACTGTTCAACAGATGTTTCCAGGTTATTAGCGAGCTTTACCATCGAGGAGGTCGAGAAGGAAATATCCTCCATGGATTTCGCTTGTTGATCTGTTGATTGTGCCACTTGTTTTGAAGCCATTGCAGTTTCCCTTGTTAACCCAGCAAAATCTTCTATCGAAGCATTGATTTCCTGGGAACTTGCTGCCATTTGTTCTGTAATGGCTGATATTTCTTGAATCTGATCACTAACATGCTCAAAAGATTTTATGGTCTGTTTAAAAGTTTCTCTTGTATTCAGGACAAATTTAGTCCCTTCCTCTACCTCTTTAGTTCCAGTTTCCATCATTTTCACTGACTCATTTATGATGGATTTAAAATGTAGGAGGGACTCTTGTATATTGATAGCAGATTCCTTCGTACCCACTGCCAATTTCCGTACCTCGTTCGATACCACCGCAAAACCTTTACCCTGTTCACCGGCCCTGGCAGCTTCAATTGCCGCATTTAGTGATAGCAGGTTTGTTTGCTCGGCGATTCCTGTGATTAAATGTACAATATTCACAATCTCATTTGCTTGTTCGTCCAATTTCTTTATTTTTGAACTTGTTTGCAGCATCACATCTTTTACTTGCAGAATTTGACTTGAGAGTTCATTTATATCTTTATTTCCAATGGACATTCTAGTTGAAACATGATTTGTCTGTTCGCTGACTTCTGAAGAAGCTTCTGCAATTCTTTGTATTCCTATGGTCATTTCCTCGATGACCCTCGATGATTCTTCACTTCTGTGCAATTGTACTTCCGCAGCTCCTGCGACTTGCTGAATGCCATTAACAATATATTGTGTGGAAGTATCCATTTCTTTGATTTTGTGTTCGATATCACTTGATGACTCCAAAAGCTGGAAAGATGAGCTTTTCATGGAGTTGACGATCATAATTGTATTGGTAATCATTTCTTCAAAGGATTTCACTAAAACCTTGATTTCATCGTTCCCGTTTACTTTTATGTTGCTTATCAGTTTATTGGCTGTTAATAAATCTCCATTTGAGATTTCCTTTGCAGCCAAGCTGACCTTGAGAAGGGGGCTTAACTTTCTAGTCAAGAACCATATTAAGGCACCGACTACGATCGCCATTAAGATTACATTGATTATTATGGTCAGTGGAAGGATGCCACCCAGAACCTTGCTGGCCGTAGTGTCGACTTTGCTGGCATCAATATCCACCCCTAGTATTCCTATGACCTCGTCCCCTTTCTTGATGGGAACAAAAACGGATAAATAGTCACCATATTCAGGATCATGAACGATGGAAGTGGTAGAAACCTTTCCCTTCATGACGTTTTCTACATCCTGATATGAAGTTGCGGTTGTGGGTGTTGAAATGGGAGCTCCTTTTTTATCTCCCTTACCCACTCCATCTATAAGAATATGGACTTTTTCGCTCCTTTCGTTAATCCCCAATGTATATACATACAATGCTCCAGTTTTTTGTCTATAATCGTCTAACTGTTCGCGTATTTCCCAATAAGTAGAGGTTTCGGATAGGTTACTTAAAAAATCAGCATAAGATGTTGGATTTATTCCTTGAGAGATGTTGCTAGCTATGTCTAAGCTGCTCATAGCGATTGTTTTCTCAACCGTATCATTTGTACTTTTATACATTAATAGTAAACTTCCAATTAATGTGATGATCATGCCTGTTAAAAGAACAAAACCTATTTTCGTACTGAGTTTATTCATCTTTGTTTATTCCTTCCCCGTGTTATATATGAACCTTGTTTAATATATCGGTAATAATTAAATATATTTAATGAGACCTTTTTAAAACCTTCGGGTGGAGTTTCTATACCTTTCATCTTTAACCTGCTGTATGAGAGGTTCATAATGACATAATCTCAATATTAAATATGGATTGTAATTTTTCAAAAGAAAATATGAACCTTTAAAAATGGAATATATCTTTTGTAGGAATGGTAGGGGTAATAAACTTAATAACAAGGAAAAAAATTAAACTCTTAAAGACTGCCTTTTCAGCAGGTAATACAATTAAAAAGAGTAAGAGAACCTGATTTTGTATGATTTTCTATCCTAGTATAGAAAAAATACATTTCATCTTTTACGTTCTGAATCTATAAATATTAATTAGTGAAATAGAGATTTGTTAAGTTGTTATAAAATTCAAAAAATGGTTTGACATTAGTAAAAATGGAAGCTTATAATCAACGTAAGATTTCAAATTCAAAAACGCAGTTTTATATTATAGAACAAATTAACCCTTCATTTTATTAAAAGTAATCGTTTAAAAAGTCATGAATCCACTTGAAAAACGTAATTAGAGATGAAGTGTTTTCCTTACTCCGAATAAAACAAAAACGGAGTTTTATATTATAAAACAATTTAAATTTGGCTTATACAAGGGTGAGGAGAAGTTATTAAGATCAGTGATAAATGATAACGCTTACAAAAAACTTCGGGGAGGGTTTTTATTGAAAAAAAGAAAGCTTTTTGTATTCACCACAAGCTTAACTCTAGCCATGGCATTCCTTTTATCAGGATGTGGCGGAGGAGAGGGAGAAAAAACCAGTGGATCTGGAGTTGAAAAGAAAACGATTAAAGTGGCGCATTATTTTGCTGAAAATCATCCTCAAAACATTGCCTTGAAAGAAAAATTCAAAAAAATCGTTGAAAAGGAGAGTAATGGTGAACTGGAAGTGCGGATTTATGCGAACAGTACATTAGGTGCAGAAAAAGAATTTTACGACGGAGTCAGAAATGGAACGATCGAAATGGGTGTTCCAGGACTAATTATGCAGTCGGACATTCCTAAAATGGGTGTTCCTGAATGGCCCTTCCTATTTAGGGACTACGATCATGTAAAGAAGGTATTGAATGGACCTATAGGAGAGGAATTGACAAAAGAGCTTGACCCAAAACATGGAGTAACACCTCTTGCATGGAGTGCAAACGGATTTAGGATGTTTTCGAGTAATCGTACTATTAAGAGTATGAAAGATTTTGATGGACTTCGACTCAGAATGCCGAACATCCCGAATTACATAAAACTAGGTGAATCATTGGGGGCGAACGTTAGCCCATTACCAATTTCAGAAGTTTTTACCGCACTAGAACAAAAGGTAGTTGATGCTCAAGATAATCCCATTGCCACACTGAGATCCTCGGGGTGGAATGAAGTTCAAAGTGATGTACTGGAATCCAAGCATATGTTCAGCCCCAATATTTACATTATCAATAGCAAATTCTATAAAGGGCTTACAAAGGAGCAACAAAAAATCATTCAAAAAGCTGCAAAAGAGTCGGCAGCATATGAGTTTGAATTAATGGAAAAAAGTTATGAAGATGACAAAGCTTATCTTAAGGATAATGGAATCAAATTCACTACGCCTGACGAAGACTTTTCTGAAAAAATGGTAAAAGCATCTCAACCTGTTTATGATGAAGTCTTTGAGGAAAATGACTGGGCGGAGGAGCTCGTCGGAAAAATAAAAGCAGAATGAAGCAGGCGCTCCAGATAGGAAGGGGGAGATGTATAGGTGAATAAAATATCCAGAATCTTGGAAAATTCGTTAAACATTATTATGGCAGCTGCTTTAGCAATAATGGTCGTACTCGTGTTTGGTAATGTAGTTCTTCGTTATTTCTTTAATTCAGGGATTACTTGGTCAGAAGAAATGTCAAGGTATCTCTTCATTTGGTTGACGTTCCTCGGCGCTATCGGTGCTTTCAAAAACAAAGAACACTTAGGTGTCGACATGGTCATTAAACGGCTCCCGAATAAGATGAAAAAAGTGGTGTTAGTTATTAGTGATTTGATGATGTTATTCGTTCTTATCTTAATCCTGGATGGAAGCTGGAAAATGACCATGATAAACATGGATAGTGCTGCACCGGCCACTGGAATGCCACTGGCATTTGTATATGGGACAGGTATTCTTGTAAGTGTTTCAATGGGCAGCATGATCATATTCAACTTGTATCGGATTTTCTTCAATAAAATTAAAGACGAAGAATTAGTGATGATAAGTGAGTCAGAAGAGCTAATTTCCCTCCATGCTGATGAATTTGAATCAGATATTAGGATAATTAAGGAGGAGAAGCAGGGATGATCGGTGTATTTGTCGGATCTTTACTGGGAGCCATGGGACTTGGAATTCCTATTGCATTTGCCTTACTTGTTAGTAGCGTAGTGCTTATGTACTTTCTTGGTATTTTTGATAGTCAAATTATCGCACAAAACCTAATCAGTGGCGCGGATAACTTTCCTCTAATGGCCATACCGTTCTTTATGCTGGCAGGAGAGGCGATGAATCGGGGCGGTTTATCACGGCGAATCGTTGAGATGGCAATGAAATTCGTTGGCCATATCAAGGGAGGCCTTGGCTATGTTGCGATCATTGCGAGTGTGTTGTTTGCGAGTTTATCGGGATCTGCTGTTGCCGATACGGCAGCGCTTGGGGCTATATTAATTCCAATGATGGTGAAGTCCGGTTATGATGTGAACCGGTCAAGTGGGTTGATTGCATCAGGTGGCATCATTGCCCCGATCATACCGCCAAGTATTGGTTTTATCATTTTCGGTGTCGCGAGCGGTGTGTCCATTACAAAGTTGTTCATGGCAGGAATCGTTCCAGGTATTTTACTAGCGGTTGGACTTACGGTTACCTGGGCCATTGTTGCACGAAAAGATAAAGTCGCCGTTAACCCCCGAGCTTCAGCAAAAGAAATACTTACATCTATTCGTCAAGGCATTTGGGCTTTATTCCTGCCCGTCATAATCATTGGTGGATTGAAATTCGGTTTATTTACACCTACTGAGGCGGCAGTGGTGGCTGCAGTCTATGCAATATTTGTCGGTCTTGTAATCTATCGCGAAATGAAAGTGAAAGATTTGTATGATGTCTTTGTCCATGCAGGAAAAATGACGAGTGTTGTCATGTTTCTGGTCGCTGCTGCACTCGTGTCATCCTGGCTGATAACTGTAGCTGATTTACCTGGTCAGGTAATTGGATTGCTGGAGCCATTCATGGATCATCCAGTCCTTCTATTAATCATGATAAACCTATTGGTTATCGTAGTTGGAACTGCTATGGATATGACTCCGACAATCCTTATTCTAACACCTGTCTTGATGCCATTGGTGGTCGCTGCAGGTATTGATCCAGTTTACTTTGGTGTCCTGTTTATCCTGAATAACGCCATCGGTTTACTTACACCACCTGTCGGAACCGTTTTAAATGTCATGTGCGGCATAAGTAAGATCAGTATGGAAGATATCATGAAGGGGATTTGGCCTTTCTTGCTCATTGAAGTGATTGTATTGATCTTGTTGATTTTGTTTCCTTCCTTAGTGCTGGTTCCTCTAGAATGGTTTACTTCCTAAAGGGATTTATCAAGTAATTGGTCTGTATGCTGACATTCATCTTATTTATTAGGAGGAAAATGAAAATGAATAATTTGTTCAAACGTTTGGCGGTTGGAGTTTTACTGCCCGCAGTACTGCTATTAAGTGCTTGCGGAAGCGGACAAAATGAAAGCGCTTCAGCTGACGGTATTCAGAAAAGAACAATCAAAGCAGGGATCGGAAATAGTAAAATGCATCCACAAGGAAAAGGAATGGAGAAATTTAAAGAGCTGGTTGAAGAAAAAAGCGGGGGGAAAATGAAAGTCCAAAACTTTTTTGATGCCACCCTCGGAGATGATCAGAAAATGACAGAAGCTCTTCAAGGCGGTTTACAGGAAGTAACTGTTCCTTCAACCTCACCACTTGTTGGTATGATTAAGGAATTTGGAATTTATGACTTCCCATTTGTCTTTAATACTGAAGAAGAAGCTTATACGGTACTTGATGGTGCAGTTGGCAAAAAACTTTTGGATAAATTACCGGAACATAAATTAGTAGGTTTGGGATACTGGGAAAATGGTTTCCGAAACTTAACCAACAGCAAGCACCCTGTTAAAACGGCTGACGATTTCAAAGGGCTTAAACTTCGTACCATGCAAAACGAAGTGCATTTAGATGCATTTTCAAAGTTAGGGGCGAATCCATCGCCGATGGCTTTCTCAGAAGTATTTACTGCACTGGAAACAGGCACTGTTGATGGTCAGGAGAATCCACTCGCAACAATTCAAACGCAAAAATATAATGAAGTGCAAGAATACTTAAGTCTTACAAAACATGTTTATACACCATTTGTATTCCTTGTAAGTAAAAAGTTCTGGGATGACTTATCGGAACAAGAGCAAGAAATCATGAGTGAGGCCGCACAGGAGGCTGGAAAGTATCAACGGGAAGTTAACCAAAAAGAAAATGAAAAAGCACTTAAGTTTCTAAAAGAAGAAGGAATGAAAATCAATGAAGTAGAGCCAGAAGAAATGGAAAAAATGAAGAAAGTCATCCAACCAGTGACGGACGACTATGCCCAAAAATTCGGGCCGGATCTTGTAGAGGAAATGATGAGTGAAGTTGAAAATGTACGTGGTAAATAATCCAGTCTGTTTGGAGGATGGAAATGGATATTATCTCTGAACTTTTACGTGAAATCCAATTACCGAAAATGGTCAAAGTGAAGCAGAAATTTCGTACCCCTCAAATAGCTGATGTAGCTGGTGAGGTGAAGAAGGCGATAAAAGGAGCAGGTCTCTTATCAAGAATAAATGAAGATGACAGGGTGGCTATTGCAGTAGGAAGCAGAGGGGTAGCAGACCTTCCTACTCTAGTAAGGGAAACGGTGGCTGCCGTCAAAGAGGCTGGCGGCAATCCTTTTATCGTCCCTGCAATGGGAAGCCATGGGGGTGCTACAGCTGAAGGACAAATCGATGTGTTGCTTCAGCTGGGTATCTCAGAAGAATCGGTTGGGGCGCCAATATTGTCATCGATGGAAGTTATTAAACTGGATGAATTGCCAAATGGGCTCCCTGTCTATATTGATAAGCTTGCATATGAATCGGATAAAATCATAGTCATTAATCGGATAAAACCACATACGGCATTTCGTGGACCGGTTGAAAGCGGACTAATGAAAATGATTACAATCGGTTTAGGCAAGCAAAAGGGAGCCGAAGCTGCACATGCATACAGCTTTAAGTATATGGCGGAACATGTCCCTGAAATGGCGAAGATTTCTTTAACAAAAGCTCCTATCATATTTGGTCTTGCGACAATTGAAAATGCCTATGATAAACCAGCGAAAATCGTCGCAGTCCCAGCAGAGGAGCTGGAGGAAGTGGAACCCGGACTATTGCTTGAAGCAAAATCATTGATGCCAAAATTACATTTCGATTCGATCGACGTACTTATTGTAAATGAACTCGGAAAGGATATTTCAGGGGATGGAATGGATCCGAATATTACGGGTAACTTCGCCACTCCATATGCTACCGGGGGGCCAGAGGTCAAACGGACCGTTGTACTTGGACTTACTGAAAAAACTCACGGTAATGCAAACGGCATCGGCATGGCTGATATGACGACGAAGGCCGTCATGAATGAAATTGAATGGGAAAAAGGCTATGCCAATGCACTCACAAGCACAGTTACAGATGTAGTAAAGCTCCCGATGTTTTTAGATACGCAGGAATTAGCTGTTAAAGCTGCTATCAAAACGTGCAATGCCTTCAATTTAAATAAAGTCAGAGTGGTAAGAATAAAAAACACGCTTGAAATCGGTGAAATTTGGATTTCTGAAAGCATGATGGAGGAAGCTTTAAAAAACAAAAATATAGAGCTCCTTTCAGAACCAGAGGAATTGGCACTAGACTAAAAACCTTCGTTAATATTTTTAGAGAATGGAAGAATCCATTTGAAATCAGAAAAGGAGTGCTGAAATGACACACCTATATCCACTAATTGATAACAAAATAAACCCTTACCGCGATAATGTGCAGGGAAAAGCAAATGAACCCATTACGGTTGCGGGTCTGTTGGACCGTTCGAAGCTGACGCTTGGCTCCACATATGAAGGGGGGAAGCCTGATTGGACGCTTGAAGAAATTTATATGCGGCTCGAGAGGAATGCCCCGCGTATCGCAATTATCGGTGGTTCGTCCGATCATCCGGCCCACATAATGGATTACCAAACCTCGGCACGGGCAGCAATCCGCATCTGGCAGAACGGCGGCGTGCCGTTTCATTTCTCGACACCGGTAATGTGTGATGGAACTGCGCAAAACAATCAAGGAATGAGTTACTCTCTCCAGAGCCGAAACGCGGTTGCACAAATGGTTGTCAATCAGCTAGAAGCTCACAGTTATCATGGTGCATTCGTCATTCAAGGGTGTGATAAGCAGCCTCTTGGTGTTGTAAGTGCACTCGCACATGTTGATCGTGTTCGCCGAAACCGTGGTGAAGCCCCCTTTTTCGCAACATTCGCACCTGCTCACGTATTAGAAGGCGGTTCGATTCCAGCTGACGTGATGGAGGAATTGGAAACTCTTGCGAAAAAAGCGGAAAGTAAAGGAGCTACTGATGTAGCGGTTGATTTACGAGATACGATGGCATATATATTGCAATGTTCATCGAATACTGCATTCCAGGGTGTGTTTGAACGGGCGTATGAACGAGGAATATTGACGAAGGAACAGCATAAATATTTTGAAATGAGACTTGCTGTCGCAACATGTGACGGGCAGGGAGGTGTATGTGCCTTCAATGGAACGGGGAATAGTTCACGTCATTTAGTGGCAGGAATGGGTCTTGTTCATCCAGCCGTGGAGCTGTTAACCGATCCACCAACACAACGCCAGATTAACTCGGTGCTTGATAGTTTTGCAGGCATGATAAACGAAGAGCGTTACGGCGTGGCCAACATTGTCGCTGCGAACATAAAAAATGCAATCCGTATTCACAGCGCTTCGGGTGGTTCTACTAACTTAATGATGCATATTGTCGCCGGCATGCTTTATGCAGGATTCAAATTCAGCTTATGGGACCTTGACCGCATTCATCATTCCCATCCAATTCCTGACTTATTTGATTACAGCTTGACAGAGGGAAGGGACATTTATTCACTTGCGATGCAATGTTGCAGTGGGACAAGCAGGGGAATGGAAACACTTTTTTATGAACTTATCGAGAATGGTGTACCAATGGATCAGGATGCGCCGACTGTCGCAGCAAAAACCTGGAAAGAACGTCTTGCGATTACAAGTAGCCTAAAAGCGGTTAATGTAAAGAAAAATCAGGTCATTTTATCCAATCCACGCCGTGGATTCAGCGGTGTTGATGTATTAAAAGGAAACTTCTTTGAAAGCGCCGTTGTAAAAATCAGCGGAATGCCGACACCACAGCTTGACCAATTCGATGATAAGCTGGCATTTGTCCTTTATTATGAAAATGAGGATGATGCAAATAAAAGCCTGCTCGATTCAAATCTGCTTTCAAAAATAAAAGAGCAAAAGCTTTTCGGACATAATCTATTGCTCGAGTCTCTTAAATACAACAATGAGGCGGAATGGTCTCTTCTAAAAAATGCTTCCTATGGGGAGTTATTTGACAGGATGGTTGAAGAAGGCACATTGAAAATTGCGGTCATTATCTCAGGGCAGGGGCCAGTAGCATTCGGAATGCCGGAAATGTTTACACCAATGCAGCACATCAATGCAAATCGCGTTATGAAAAAAATCGCTACAATCATTAGCGACGGCCGCTATTCAGGAGTCACATATGGTGCTGCTATAGGACATATGACACCGGAATCATATGAAGGCGGCGGCATTGGTTTACTAAAATCAGGGGATGTAATTCACCTTCAGCTTCGTAATCGACGGATTGATTTTGTAGATGCTACTCAACTTCATACAGGAAAGGTTGTTCATGATTTTGCGGATCATTTTATAGAAGAAAGACAATCACTGGCAACTGAACGCAAGCAGCGGATGAAAGTTAGACAAAAAATGGTTGCGGCCAGCAACAGGATGTTTGGACATACAGATGCTGCAAATGGTGTTGTTCCAATCGCTGTCATTGAGGATGCGGTCCTTGATTATGAACAGGATGTCTTACTCCAAGGAAAAAAAGTTGAAATAAAGTGAGGAATGCTCGTCATAAATCCGATAAGATAAAGGTAGACAGATTATAAAAGGAGTGAGGAACGATGCCTATCATCCAATCGGTGGAGCGTGCCTTGAAAATATTGGATTTATTTGATGAGCGTGAGCGCGCACTAACTATCACAGAGATAAGCAAGCGAATGAATTTACATAAAAGTACGGTTCATTCACTATTAAAAACCTTACAGGAGCAACACTATATTTCACAAGGCGAAGAAAATGGAAAATACTCGTTAGGATTAAAGCTATTGGAGAGGGGAAGCGTTGTTGTGACCCATCTCGATTTGCGCAACGTAGCAAGAAAACATCTTGAATGGCTTTCAGCAACAACGAATTTAACTCTGCACCTTGTCATATTAGACGGGCAGGAAGGTGTTTATGTCGATAAAGTGGAGGGCACTGGGGTAACGGTCCTCTATTCCCGTATTGGCCGACGTGTTCCGATTCATACGAGTGCAGTTGGCAAATCCCTTGTTGCGACGAAAACGGATAGTGAACTGGAATTGCTCTTGGACGGCTATGATTATACAGGGCCGACCGAAAGATCGATTAGATCCAAGGAGCAGTTTTTAGCGGAAATCGAAAAAGCACGTATTAATGGCTATTCAATGGATAATGAAGAAAACGAACCGGGCATTTGCTGTCTTGCAGTCCCGATAAAAGATTATTCAGGAAAGGTAATCGCTGCAATGAGTGTATCGATGCCTGCTACGAAAGTAAATGAAGAAACACATGAGTACTATGTACGTCTCTTAAAGGAATGCAGCAGTAAAATTTCGCAGGAACTCGGTTATGAATATCATAAAATATAAATGAGGCCTGCCATTTAGGAGGAAATAGAAAATGAGAATTATTCGCTATGTAAAAGACAATAAGAAACAACTTGCTGCCGTGACAAACGAAAACAATGTGGTGGACCTTCCATTTACGGATTTTATGTCGTTGATTACAGCGGCACGTCATGATAACAGAACACCGTTTGATATTGTAAAACAAATTATCCCCAAAGGGGAAAAGCGGCCATTGGAAGGTCTTGAATTAACAACGCCAATCGATGCGCCGGAAGTATGGGCATCTGGCGTTACATATAAGAAAAGCAAGGAAGCACGTAACTACGAAGCGACACAAGGAAAGCTGGACCGCCAAACTTTCTATGACAAAGTTTATGATGCAGTGCGTCCTGAGATTTTCTTTAAATCGACTGCAGCAAGAACCGTGGGCCCGAATGATCCGGTATACTTGCGTTCTGATTCAAAATGGCAAATTCCGGAGCCGGAGCTTGGTCTTGTCATCGATAAAGAGGGAACGGTACTTGGATATATCGCAGGTAATGACATGAGCTGCCGTGATATTGAAGGTGAAAATCCGCTTTATCTTCCACAGGCAAAAGTATGGAAAAACTCTTGCTCCATTGGACCGGCCATCTTGTTAAAAGAGGCTGTTCCGGATCCATATGAGCTTAAAATCATGTGCCGTATTTATCGAAATGAAGAAAAAGTATTTGAAGGTGAAGCGAAAGTAAACCAACTGAAACGAAAATTGGAAGAGCTTGTCGACTATTTAGTCTTAGATAACACTGTTTTTGACGGATCAGTGTTACTTACAGGTACATGCGTGGTTCCGCCAAATGAATTTACATTGAAAGGCGATGACCGAATCGAAATCGAAATACCGGGGATTGGAGTATTAAACAACCCGGTTATCCAAAGTAAAGCAGTTCAAACAATTTAAGGGGTGACAAAATGGGCGAGTATAAAACACTTTACTTGAGTACGAAAGATAGTGTAGCTGTCGCTTTATCCGAAATCCCTGCAAACACATCAGTCATTGTGAAGGCAGACCTTGAAGAACTTGTCATACCCATTCTTGAACCGATTCGTTTTGGACATAAGTTCGCAGTCAAAGCCATCGAACAAGGAGCAGACATAATTAAATATGGGGAAGTCATAGGGGCAGCCTCAGCTTTTATTCCAGCTGGTGCACATGTTCATGTACACAATTTAGAAGGTAAAAGAGGAAGGGGTGACAAAATTGCTGAATGAAAAAATGCAGTTTTGGGGCTATCGCCGTCCGGATGGCCGTGTCGGAGTCCGGAATCATGTACTGATTTTGCCAACGATAACATGCGCAACCCAAACTGCACAGCGCGTCACAGAATTGGTGAGCGGAACCGTCACATTCATTCATCAGCATGGCTGTGCGCAAGTGGGCTCTGATTTTGATCAAACGGCCAGAACCTATGCGGGAATGGGGATGAATCCAAATGTATATGGTGTCATAGTACTCGGCCTTGGCTGTGAAACACATCAGGCGCACCGTATTGGAGATGAAATTGCTAAATGCGGTAAACCAGTGGAAACTGTATCGATTCAGGAACATGGAGGCACTCTTCAAACCATTGCCGAAGTAGCTAAAATTGCGGTTAAAATGGTCCAGGATGCCTCGATGGTGCAACGGGAATTATGTGATTTCAGCGAGCTGATTGTCGGCACGGAATGCGGTGGGTCGGATGCATGCTCCGGCTTATCGGCTAATCCGGCAGTCGGACGTACAAGCGATTTGGTTGTTCAGCAGGGGGGAACCGCAATATTAGCGGAAACGACTGAACTCATCGGTGCAGAGCATTTGATTGCTAACCGGGCGGCAAACGACCAGGTAGCCAAAAAAGCTTATGCGGTTATTAAAATGATGGAAGACCGCTCGATGCAAATGGGCGTAGATATCCGCACCGGCAATCCAAGTCCGGGAAACATTGAGGGAGGTCTAAGCTCACTCGAAGAAAAATCACTGGGGGCAGCGACAAAATCTGGCACAACCAGGCTGGAAGAAGTCATTGATTATGCCCAGGTGCCCACAAAAAAAGGGCTCGTCTGGATGGATACGCCTGGCCACGACATTGAGCAATTGACGGGAATGGTCGCAGGTGGTGCCCAAATCGTTCTCTTTACAAGTGGAAGAGGCACGCCAACGGGTTCTCCTATTTCACCCGTCATAAAAATCTCAACTAATACACCAATGTTTGACAGGATGAATGAAAATATGGATTTAAATGCAGGTACGATCGTTGATGGTTTAGAAACCGTCGATGAAGTGGGAAGGCGCATCATGGAAGAAATTCAACATGTTTCAAACGGAAAATTAACAAAAGCGGAGATCTTAAAGCAGCATGACTTTGGTATTTGGAGAATTGGACCGACATTTTAAAACGAAAAGGGAGCTGAAGATTATGATATCAACTACATTTGCAACGAAAATATATAAGAATTTCATTAATAATGAGTGGGTGAATGCATCTTCTGGAAATACAATCGAAAGCATTAATCCCGCGGACAAAGAACCGGTTGGCTACGTACAAAGCTCAACAGAAGATGACTTGAACGAAGCCGTGACTTCTGCACATAAGGCAAAGCGGGATTGGCGCAGGCTCGGTCAGTCTGCACGTGGACAAATCCTTTTCAAAACGGCCAATATATTGGAAGAAAATTTAGATGAAATTGCCGAAACCATGACTCGCGAAATGGGTAAAACGTTACCTGAAGCAAAAGGCGAAACTGCACGAGGCGTTGCAATCCTGCGTTACTATGCTGGGGAAGGGATGCGGAAAGACGGCGATGTTATTCCGTCATCCGATAAAGATGCCCTAATGTTTACAAAACGCTCCCCTCTTGGTGTTGTGGGGATAATCACGCCATGGAACTTCCCGGTTGCCATTCCCATCTGGAAAATGGCTCCAGCACTTGTGTATGGCAATACAATCGTATGGAAACCCGCTACGGAAGGAGCCGTTACAGCAGCGAAAGTCATGGAATGCTTTACCAAAGCAGGCTTCCCTGAGGGTGTTTTGAATTTTATTACCGGTAAAGGATCGATCATTGGCCAAGGGCTCATCGATCATCCGCTTTTAAATGCAATCACATTTACCGGTTCTGAAAGTGTCGGACAGAGCGTCGCGAAATCAGCTTCCGCCCGCGGGATAAAATATCAGCTTGAAATGGGAGGCAAAAATCCAGTCATCGTGACGAAAGATGCAAACATCGACCAAGCAGTCGAGGCGGTCATCAACGGTGGATTTCGTTCCTCCGGCCAAAAATGCACAGCTTCAAGCCGTGTTGTAGTTGAATCCTCGGTCTATGAAGCGTTTAAACAAAAACTGGTAGAAGCAGCTGCGAAAATAACGGTTGGCAACGGCCTTCAAGAGGGAATTTGGATGGGCCCATGTGCAAGCGAAAGCCAGTTCAATACGGTGAAAGAGTACATTGAAAAAGGGAAGCAGGAGGGAGCAAAACTCATTCATGGAGGGGAGATATTAACTGGCGGAGACTATGATGGGGGCTTTTTCATTACACCTGCGATTTTTGAAGGCGTGACGACGGATATGGTGATAGCACAGGCAGAAATTTTTGGACCGGTTATCGCGCTTATGAAAGCAAATGATCTTGCCGAGGCGATTGACATGGCAAATAATACGAAATACGGATTGAGTGCATCAATCTTCACATCAAATATTAGCTCGATTCTGGATTTCATCGATGAAATTGAGGCAGGGCTTGTCCGTATTAACGCAGAAAGCGCAGGCGTTGAGTTGCAAGCCCCATTCGGAGGCATGAAAGCATCGAGCACGGGTTCGCGAGAGCAAGGTGAGGCGGCGAAAGAATTTTATACAGCCATAAAAACGGTTTTCATTAAAGGTTCTTAACAAGAGAAAGAGAGGTTCCATGTTTGAAAACCTCTCTTTCTTCCAAAAAAAACAATGCGAGGTGCTTGATGAAAATCAGTAAAATTTCTTTATACAAAGTTCCACCCCGCTGGCTGTTTTTAAAAATTGATACAGATGAGGGCATTTCCGGCTGGGGAGAGCCTGTCGTGGAAGGGCGTGCGGAAACGGTTAAAGCAGCAGTTAACGAATTGACCGATTATTTGATCGGGAGAAATCCGAATGACATTGAAGACATCTGGCAAACACTTTATCGAGGTGGATTTTACCGTGGGGGGCCAATTTTAATGAGTGCCATTTCTGGGATTGAGCAGGCACTATGGGATATAAAAGGAAAATACTTCAATATTCCTGTATACCAAATGCTCGGCGGCAAAGCACGTGAAAAAATTAAAGTGTACTCATGGGTCGGAGGAGATCGGCCAGTGGATGTCGTTGCAGCTGCCATCGAAAAACAGAAAGACGGCTTCCTTGCTGTCAAAATGAACGCATCAGAAGAAATGAATTACATTGATAGTTTTTCGAAAGTAGAGGCGGTCATCGAACGCGTTGCTTCAATTAGGGAAGCTGTTGGCAAAGACTTTGGCATTGGTGTGGATTTTCATGGAAGGATTCATAAAACGATGGCAAAGGCGATTGTGAAAGAACTTGAACCATACCATCCAATGTTCATTGAAGAGCCGGTGCTGCCGGAAAATAATGAAGCACTTCGCGAGATTGCCTGGCATACTACGTGTCCGATTGCGACGGGTGAAAGGATGTATACACGCTGGGGCTTTAAGCAGCTTCTTCAAGATGGCTATGTCGATATTATTCAGCCGGATCTATCCCACACAGGTGGTATTTTAGAAGGGAAAAAAATTGCCGCGATGGCAGAAGCGTATGATGTAGCGATCGCTCCGCACTGCCCGCTCGGTCCGATGACTCTCGCTTCATCAATTCATTTGGACGCAACGACACCAAATTTCATAATTCAAGAACAAAGCCTTGGTATTCATTACAACGAAGGCATGGACATTCTCGATTATATGGAAAATCCAGAATTATTCGACTATGAAAATGGTTATGTGAACATTCCGGATAAACCGGGTCTTGGGGTGGAAATTGATGAGGAAAAAGTGAAGCAGGCAGCAGAAACCGGACATGATTGGAAAAACCCAATTTGGCGTAATGAAGACGGGAGCATCGCTGAATGGTAATAAAAGGAGGAGAAACAATGGACTTTCATGGCATCATTCCACCGGTAGTCACCTTATTTGATGAATCGGGGAACTTAGATATGGCGCTGAACAGAAGTTATATCGACCTATTAATCTCACGGAATATAGACGGTATTTTATTGATGGGAAGTTCAGGTGAGTTCTCATCGCTTACAACGGAAGAAAGAAAACTATATGTACGCGAAATGATCAAGCATATTAACGGACGAGTGCCTGTCATGGTTGGGGTCGGGCATACCGCATTAAAAGAGGTGCAAGAACTGACTTCTTATGCAGAAGAGCATGGAGCGAACGGCGTTCTCGTAGTCAACCCGTATTACTGGAAGCTGTCTGACGACCAATTATACCGTCATTTTTCCAGTGTAGCGAATCATACTAATCTGCAAGTTTTCATTTATAATATCCCGCTTCTGACAGGTCAAAATTTATCAATCGAATTGATTAAAAAATTAGCTGAAGATCATTCAAACATTGCTGGTATTAAAGAGACGGTCAGTGATTTCGGGCACCTTCGTCAAGTGCTGGCGGAAGTGAAGAAAGTTCGCAGTGATTTCCGAGTCTTCTCGGCTTTTGACGAGCACTTGCTTCCGGCCCAAATGATTGGTGCAACGGGAAGCATTAATGGAAGCGCTGTCTTTGCACCGGAAATCTCCGTTGATTTATATCAATCGTATCATAAAGGTGACCTTGCTGAAGCACATAAAAATCATCAAGTGATTTCAAAACTGATGGATGTGTACAATTACGGTCCGACATTTTTTACTGCCATGAAAGAAGCGGTTCATCAGCGCTGGTTTGACGTTGCGGCTGGACACCGTGCACCTTGCGATGTATACCCTGCTGATTTGAGTGACAAAGTAGCTGTTCTTTTAAAAAATATAAATATGAAAGAAGGCGCCCAAAAATGAAAGAATCACGAGACTTGCTCGAACAATTAGGATACCCATCAACTGATTTAAAAGAACTTCCTACATCAACGAAAACATTTCCAGACGGTGCTCAATACCGCATTGAACTCCCAAGCGTAGAAGGTCCGATAGCACTGAAAGAAACATTGAAAGAAATTGACCGACTCGGTTTGACCATTCACCGAATATCTCAAGGCAGCGGCATCATGCTTCAAACCGATGAAGAAATTATGGAAATGTGTAAAATGACAGCAGAGCGTGGCATGGAGCTGAGTTTGTTTGTCGGTCCCAGGGGTTCATGGGATGTCAGTGCGGGACCGCTTACGACAGGAGGCAAATCTCAGGGAATTCGCCATGAGGGCTCCGATCAGCTTGTTTATGCCATGGAAGACCTGAAAAGAGGGGCTGCACTAGGTCTTCGCGGTGCGTTAGTTGCGGATGAAGGACTCCTTCTTTTAACGAAAGAAATGAAAAAATACGGGCAGCTTCCGGAAGACTTTGTTGTTAAAGTATCGGTTCAAATGGGTTCAGCCAATCCAGTATCCGTCAAATTAATGGAAGACATCGGTGCGGATACCTACAACGTGCCACCTGCATTAACGCTTTCTAAACTTGCAGCGATCCGACAATCAATAGACATTCCAATTGATTTATACGTTGAAGTTCCGGATACTTTCGGAGGCTTTCTTCGCTATTATGAAATACCGGAAATAATTCGTGTATTGGCTCCTGTCTACATCAAATTCGGTCTTCGTAATCACCCAGATGTATATCCATCAGGGAAACAATGGGAAAGTACGAACATCTCACTCACAAAGGAACGTGTACGCCGTGCCGCAATTGGTATTCAAATGATCGAACGATACTACCCAGAAGCAAAAACATCAAAACTCGGTGCAAAAGGACTCGGAATTGCGAAAATTGAAAAGGCAGCAGTTAAATAATGATATTAACGTGAGGGATCCCCTCTGATATTCATGTATTTATTACTAAAAGGGAGTTGAGCCCAAATGTCCTTTAAAATATTAATAACGGATTACGAATTTGAACATTTGAAATATGAAGAAGAGATTTTTCAAGAAAGCGGTCTGGAAATCGAATTCATCAAAGCGCAATGCAAAACTGAAGAAGAAGTAATGGGGCAGGCAAAAGAAGTGGATGCAATTTTGAATCAATATGCTCCTATCTCACGCCGAGTTATTGATTCGCTTGAAAACACCAAAATCATTTCCCGCTACGGTGTTGGCGTCAATACAATTGATCTCAATGCGGCTAAGGATAAGGGGATTACTGTCGCCAATGTACCGGATTATGGCATGGAAGAAGTATCGAATCATGCATTGGCACTATTACTTTCTTCGGCGCGGAAAGTGACACTGTTAAACAATGAAGTGAAAAAAGGTAACTGGGATTTTAAGGTGTGTGTCCCGATTCATCGATTTAACGAGCAAACTGTTGGGGTTCTAGGCTTTGGTCGGATTCCGCGCCGTTTCATTGAAAAGGTGAAACCGCTCGGATTTAAAACTGCTGCATACGATCCTTTCGTATCGGCGGCAGACATGGCTGCGGTTGGAGTTCAAAAAATGGAGCTCGACGAAATTATAGCAGAAGCTGATTATTTGTCGATCCATGTGCCCTTAATTGATGATACATACCATCTGATCAATGAGGAGCGCCTTAAGCAAATGAAGAGAAATGCAGTTATCATTAACACGGCACGGGGACCGATAATCGATGAAAAAGCACTTTCTGATGCACTTGAAAAAGGGGGAATTGCAGGTGCAGCACTTGATGTGACAGAGAAAGAGCCGGTCAGCACCGATAGCCCGTTACTTACAATGGACAATGTCATCATTACGCCGCACAGTGCCTGGTATTCAGAGGAAGCAATGGTTGAACTTCGTCAAAAGGCAGCGAGAAATATCGTTCAGGTCTTAAACGGAGAAATAACACCATACGCTTTGACGTAGGAAAGGGGAAAAAATATGAAATTAGCGACTTTTTCCGTACAAACTGAACAACACATCGGTCTTGTTAAAAATGATCAAATCATTAGTTTAAAAGCTCTTGGTCCAGAAGAATTTCCAACTTGCATGAAAAAATTCATAGAACGCAGCAGCGAATTGAGAACACGTGCTGAACAATTAATTGAGCAACGAATTAATGACGACGCAATATTCAAGCTGTCAGAAGTAAAAATCCTGCCGCCAATCGCAAAGCCGGATAAAATCATTTGCGTAGGACTTAACTATTTTGATCATTGCAAGGAAACGGGGATGGAGCCTCCTGAATCACCGGTCATTTTTACCAAATATGCAAATGCCATTGCCGGCCATAATGATGCGATTGAAATTCCAATTAATTCAACCGCGGTCGACTTTGAAGCAGAGCTTGCGTTTGTCATTGGGAGAGAAGCGAAACATGTATCAGAAGAAGAGGCGAATGATTACATCTTTGGCTATACAATTATGAATGATATTAGCGCCCGAGACTTGCAATTTCAGGATGGCCAATGGTCGAGAGGCAAAACGGCGGACACATTTGCACCATTTGGCCCTTTTATCGTGACGCAAGATGAAGTGGGTGACCCCCACAATCTAGCGATTTCGCTTGAATTAAACGGTGAAATTATGCAGGATTCAAATACAAGCAACCTAATTTTTACGGTTCCGAAAATCATATCATTTTTATCACAGTCCATGACACTGATGCCGGGTGATTTGATTGCAACTGGTACGCCACCTGGCGTTGGAATGGGACGGAATCCGAAAATCTGGTTGAAAAACGGTGACCGGATGAACGTCAGCATTGAGAAGATCGGCACGCTTTCTAATCACGTAATAGCATGACAAGAGAAAGAAGGTGATGACATGGATGTTGTAACCATCGGAGAAACAATGACAGTGTTTACCCCGAATGAAGAAGGTCCACTTCGCCACGCCCGATCTTTTTCAATGAAGTTCGGCGGTGCGGAATCCAATGTCGCGATCGGGCTAAGCCGACTCGGTCATAGGACACGCTGGATAAGCCGTCTCGGCGAGGATGAATTTGGCGATGCCATGCAATCGTTCATTCGCGGAGAAGGTGTTGATATCTCTTATGTAACAAGAGATCCTGATGCGCCTACCGGAGTATTTTTTAAAGAATACAGACGGCTGAATGATACCAGGGTTTATTATTACCGGAAAGGTTCGGCAGCTAGCAAAATGACGGCGGAATTACTAACTGATCTCGCCATCCAAGACGCAGCTTATCTCCATATTACCGGAATTACTCCCGCACTAGGGAATGCGTGTCAGTCGCTCTTGGATAAAGCGATCCGCATTGCTAAAGAAAACGGAACAAAAATCGTCTTCGATCCGAATATTCGCTTGAAAATATGGTCGGATGAAAATGAAGCGCGCCACATCATAACAAAGTACGCCTCGAAAAGTGATATCGTCATGCCTGGGGTGGCCGAAGCCGAATTTTTATTCGGTTCCCATACTCCGGAGATGTTAGCCGATCATTTTCATGAACTCGGTGTTGAAACAGTTTTACTTAAATTGGGCAAAGAGGGTTCTTTAATTTCAGCCCCGTCTGTACCGAAAACATACGTACCTGGATTCCATGTGGAACGGGTCGTGGATCCCATAGGTGCTGGTGATGCTTTTGCATCCGGTATACTTTCCGGCCTGCTTGATGGACTGCCTCTATATGAAGCTGCAAGGCGCGGAAATGCCATGGGAGCAATGGCAACGATGGTAAATGGCGATGTTGAGGGGCTACCGGTCCGTGCCGACCTCGCTTTGTTCATGAGTGGCGGCACTGAGGATGTGACGAGGTAGAAAGGTGGAAAAAGTGACTAAACTTGAAGAGCTTAAACATGGGAAGCTGGTTGCCGTCATTCGCGGTGCACGCCCAGACCAAATTATACCAATCGCCCGGGCCCTGAAAGAGGGAGGCATCAGAACACTTGAAATAACGGTGGAAACTCCCAAAGTGTGCCATTTAATTGAAAGAGTGAAAGAGGAGTTCGGTGTTCGGTGATGATATCATAGCGGGTGCCGGCACGGTATTGGATCCTGAAACGGCCCGTGCGGTCATCATGGCAGGGGCGGAATTTATCTTTTCTCCAACCGTCAATGTCAAAACGATTAAAATGGCGAAGCGCTATGGCGTTATTAGTATCCCCGGTGCGCTCACACCAACCGAAATATTGACTGCTTATGAGCATGGAGCTGACATTGTCAAAGTTTTCCCGGCAGATACACTGGGTGTTAGCTACTTTAAAAATCTAAAAGGACCGCTTCCTCACATTCCCCTTATGGCAACTGGCGGTGTCAACCTTGACAACCTTGCATCTTTTTTTAAGGCAGGTGCCATCGCGGCAGGACTTGGTGGTTCATTGATCAATCCTGCGAAATTGACTACGGGTGAAGATTATACCAGGCTGACAGAAATGGCGAAAAAATTTTCAGCTATCGTACAAAAGAGCTGAAGCAATCCGTAGCTTATATGAATTTCGGTCCAATAGGCACTGGGAATGATAGTATGACTGTGTTCATTTCCTCCTTTCTTACCAATTTGATGTGTCTCGTTCAATCTTATAGTAGTCCATCAAGGGTATTATTGCTGGCGGAGAGTGGATAAATTCAGACAAACCAGAAAGGGGAAAAGTGCTATGTTACTAGAAAAGTATAGAAATCTGCAGGGAATTCTCGAAAAAATGGAGTCGGTAGTGGTCGCTTTTTCAGGGGGGGTGGACAGCACTTTTTTGCTAAATGTTGCTATTGAGACTTTGGGTTATGATAATGTGTTAGCCATTACAGCAGATTCGGAAACCTATCCGTCGAGTGAGTTGAAAGAAGCCATTATGCTATCAAAATGGATAGGTGCCAACCATCGAGTCATTCAAACTTCGGAGTTGGCCATTCCTGGATATTCAGAAAATAATCAGAATCGCTGTTACTTTTGTAAAAGTAGTTTATTTGACCACCTGCTTCCTATTCTTGAAGAATATGAATTTAAAAATATAATTTATGGAGTCATCGCTGATGATGCTAACGAATTTCGTCCAGGCATGAAAGCAGCTAAAGAAAAAGGAATCAGGGGACCTCTTCTGGAAGCCGGTTTATTCAAAGAAGAAATAAGAGAATTGTCCAAGCATGCCGGTTTGCCAACCTGGGATAAACCATCATTCGCATGCCTATCTTCACGCATAGCATATGGCGATATCATTACGAAGGAAAAGTTGACGAAAGTGGATAAATCAGAAGCTTACTTAAAATCATTGGATATTCATCAGGTAAGAGTCAGGACGCATGAGGATACTGCACGAATTGAAGTTGAACCCGTTGATATGCCGCGAGTTCTACAATACCATGTGGCGATCACGAAACGACTGAAGCAATTTGGTTATAAGTATGTATCATTGGATCTAACGGGTTATACAAGCGGAAGTATGAATATAGCGCTAAAAAAGGAAGAAATGTTATGATCGACAATATTTTAGAGCAGGTTCAAAATGGTTCATTGACAGCAGCGGAAGCAAAGGAAAAACTTGCATCATATGAGAATTTAGGGTTTGTAAAAATTGATCATCATCGTAAAAGGAGACAAGGCTTTCCCGAAATTGTATTTGGAGAAGGGAAAACGGCTGAGCAAATTTTAACGATTGTACAATCACTGCGGACAAGGAATGATTCTGTGCTTGTGACTCGAATTTCTCGGGAAAAAGCAGTTTTTGTACAAAAAGAATGTAGTGAATTTGAGTATAACGATATGGCCCGGACACTTGCTTGGGTTAAAGAAAAACCCAAATCCGTTGGTTCATATATTGCAATTGTGTGCGCCGGGACATCAGATTTATCCGTTGCTGAAGAAGCAGCCGTGACGGCCGAAACACTAGGTATTCCAGTCAGGCGTATATACGATGTTGGTGTTGCTGGGCTGCACCGTCTCCTTGATAATATAGACGAGATACGAGGAGCCACCGTATCAGTTTGTGTAGCGGGGATGGAAGGGGCTCTCCCAAGTGTGTTAGGAGGCCTTGTCACGAATCCAATTATTGCTGTACCGACAAGTATCGGTTACGGTGCCAATTTTAACGGTTTATCGGCCCTTTTATCCATGCTTAATTCATGCGCATCGGGTGTAAGTGTGGTGAACATCGATAATGGATTTGGTGCAGCCTACAATGCAGCGATTATATACAAACTTGTACATTAAAAGGAGATCAATGATGATGAGGACATTATATTTTGACTGCTTTTCCGGCATAAGCGGAGATATGGTTATTGGTGCGTTGATCGATGCAGGTGCAGACCCTTTACAAATGGAAGAAGAGTTAAAAAAGCTGAATTTAAATGAAGAATATACTCTGTCATGGGGGAAAGTCGTCAAAAATGGCATTTCGAGTACTAAATTTGATGTCATTCTTACCAGTAAATCAGAGCAACCACATGAACACAGCCACAGTCATGGACATAAGCACAGCCATAATGGTGATCACAGCCACAGTCATGAACATGAACACAGCCATAACGATGAACACAACCATAGCCATGCACTTCACAATCATCATGGTAGCCGCACCTACAAACAAATTGTAGAAGCTATCAATGAGGCGAACCTTAATGAATCGGTAACAAACATGTCAATCGCCATATTTAAGAAGATTGGTGAAGCGGAAGGGCACATACACGGGCTTCCGCTTGATAAAGTTCACTTTCATGAGGTAGGAGCTGTAGATTCGATAATAGATATAATCGGGGCTGCAATTTTAATCGAACAGCTAGGTATTGAATCAGTTCAGTCATCAGCCATTCCAACGGGATCTGGACATATACATATTGATCACGGAATATACCCGGTTCCAGCACCTGCCACACTTGAAATATTAAAGGGGGTACCGATTGCCTCAAACGCTATTCGTTCTGAATTAGCAACGCCAACCGGTGCTGCCATCGCTGCGGTTTTAGCTGAAAAATTTGGTTCGCTTCCAGCCATGACTGTCGAATCGATTGGCTATGGTGCGGGAACAAAAACATTTGAAAATCATCCGAACGTCCTTCGCATTATTATCGGGGAGATCCAATGAAGCACCCACCTGATCATGAGCATCTTGATGGACAAATGGTAAAAATGGAAGTGAATCTAGATGATATTTCCGGTGAATGGCTTGGTCATGTAATGGATTTGTTGTTTGAAGCAGGAGCAAATGATGTATTTTATACGCCTATCTTCATGAAAAAAAATCGACCGGGGGTGTTATTGCAACTTCTCTGTTCACAGCAGGTGATTTCGAAAATCAAGAAGATAATATTTGCTGAAACGACGACTCTCGGTATACGCT
This sequence comes from Peribacillus aracenensis, assembly GCF_025175645.1. Taxonomy (NCBI): domain Bacteria; kingdom Bacillati; phylum Bacillota; class Bacilli; order Caryophanales; family Bacillaceae; genus Peribacillus; species Peribacillus aracenensis. Next base: position 56,743 of record NZ_JANZMJ010000024.1, on the reverse strand, counting down.
ACTATCCTCTTACCGTGCACAGACTCGAACGATCTTTATTATATGTAGACACACAATGGGGGCAAGTGACGATAAAGAGAGGTTTCCATGAGGGCCAACCCATACAGCAGGCACCTGAATATGAAGATTGCCGTAAAATTGCCGTTCAGTACCATATACCCCTTAAAAGGGTTTATGAAGAAGTATGGAAGTGTCTCGGGGAAGTAATAGAGAAATGAGCTTGGTGTAGATTCTTACATTAGGGTTTCTATTGGGGATAAAGCATTCGTTAGAGCCTGATCATGTTATAGCCGTAGCAACCACGGCAGGAAAAACGAAAAATTATCGCGGTCCACTCTAACGGGGTGTATTGGGGGGAAAGGCCATACATGTACGCTGTTTTTACAGGTATGCTATTCATTTGGATGAAAGGGGAAATTCCAGAGTCGTTATGCATGACGCTGGAATTCGGCGTTGGTCATGCTTGTTATGCTAGGGGCGAAAAGTTTATTTAAAGCTTGCCCTAATATCACGAACGACCAAGATAGATTTCGCCCTTTTTTGGTGTCTGCTTTAATTGGGTTCGTCCATGGTCTCGCGGGCAGTGCCGCAATGGTCATTCTAACATGTCGACCGTAAGCGATATAGGCGAAGGATCCATCTATATCATTATATTTGGTGCAGGGACGATTATTGGCATGCTGTACTTTTCAACTTTACTAGGCTAACCGTTTGCTTTGAATGGTAAAGACATCGTTTTAAACCGAATCTTCATCAAAATGGCGGGAGCTTTAAGTTTTGCATTCGGACTTTATTATATATACAAATTGGGTGTAACCATGGCCCTTTTCTTTCTGAGATACCTCGTTGAAGACTTATTTTTTGTTGAATTAATACATATAAAAGAGGCTGTCTACGGATTACAGACAGCCTGAGATTCCAGTCATGCTTATAAAGTAAATCAATTAGCCTAGATTGCAAACAAGCCTTCTGTTAACAAAAAAGCTTGTCATAATGGGGATACTTCAATGGATATGTCCATGTGAATATAGGGGTATATTGTAACGGATATGAATCTCCAATTATTATACTGCAAGTATGTTTCAAGGGCTTATAATCATCTGTAGATGGAGAAGAGGATGGACAATATATAATAAGACCCTATGACACTGCTAAGCCATTGGGATGGTAGTGTCATAGGGTCTTTTATTCTGGTATGAAGAAAGGTACCTGAATCTAGGGGCTGCCGTTGCCGCTAGGCAGAAATACGTTTATTTTTCCTTTGAAGAATCCATATTTCAATTGCACCTGAGCCAAGCAATACCCCCGAAACAATGAAGATAAGTCCAATGAAATGTGCTGGTACAATGGCTTCATTAAGGAAAAATGCTGCCCCTAACAAAGAGAATAAGGTGTTTAAGTTAAGAAAAATGGATGATTCGGCTGCGCCTACCTTACCAATGGCATAATTATAGCTCATGTGCCCGAGGGCAGTGGCGAAAATGGCGGAGAAAATGAAAGCTCCCCAGATGGAGGACGGTGCAGTTGCCAGTGAAGATAAGCCCTCTGGTTCCTTCCATAAGCTGATGGCAAAAAGAATAAAAGATCCAATCAGCATCATGTAGCCGGTTAGTAATCGTGGGTCCATTGTTTTTGAGGCTTTATTGATAAGTATGAAACTTAATGCCTGTGAAAGTATGGAAAGTAAAATATCCACATCCCCCAGATTAATAGAATGAATTCCTCCACTTCCTGCCATAACGGTAAAACTCACACCCATGGCACCGCATATAAAGCCAAAAAGCCTGATTAAAGTGGGCTTTTTACGAAAGAATATCATGGTCAAGATGACTGTCAAAATTGGCCCCATGCCCAAAATCAGTCCAGCATTCGATGCAGAAGTCTTCGTCAATCCCTCAGCTAAAAAATAATGATGAAAAACGACACTCAAAAGTGCTCCTCCAAAAACGTAAAAAAATTCACTTTTTTTAGGAAGGCGTATCAGTCCAAAGAAGAAAAGGATAAGAATGACTATAAGAGAAGCAGTAAAAATTCTCAAAGAGGTTATTGTTACGGGCTGTGTATTCGCAACTAAAATTTTAATAACCGAGACATTTAACCCCCATGTAATCATTATTCCGGTAAGTAAGATGTATATTCTCAAAAGACTCATTCCAAACAACCTTTCAAACTTATTTAACAATTGATATATTATACAACTTTCTCCAAATTAATAGCAAAGAGTAAATTTGATGGAAAGCCCGAGGGTGAAAAACCAGAAACTCTTAATCATTAAAAAAGAGGGAAGGAATAATTCTTTCCACTTTACCGCAATAAGGCTTTTTATCATAAATTATACTGAAAAATAAAATGGAAAAACTACGAATAAAAATAAAATTAGAAATTATCAAACTTTTCTATTGTTTTTGATAGGGTTTTCATTTACAATTTCCTTATGATTTACCAAACCGGTTTAGTAATTTACTAAATCGATTTAGCTAAAGTGTTATGAAAGTGATATGATCAAATGTTTTTTGTTTTCATTTGTGATTGTTCGAAAGAAGGAGGTACTGTATTGTCATCAAAATATGGTGTTTTAACGCTTGGCGACGCCATGATTACGCTAAATCCGGAAGAGACAGGACCTTTAAGATTCGTAAACCGTTTTGAGCGAAAAGTAGGAGGCGCTGAACTGAATTTTGCGATTGGCTGTGCAAGGCTTGGAATGCGGGCAAAATGGATAAGCCGATTGGGCAAGGATGAGTTCGGTAAAGTTATCTATAATTTCGCTCGTGGGGAAGGCGTGGACATGAGTGATGTTGCCTATGTAAATGGATATCCAACATCTCTTAACTTTAAAGAAATCCGGGAAGATGGTTCCGGAAAGACATTTTATTACCGCTATCAATCTCCCATTTTAACTTTAAAGCCGGGAGATATAACAGAGAAGATGTTTGAAGAGATTGATATAGTCCACCTTACTGGCGTATTTTTGGCCATAGATCCCAAAAATGTGGATATTGCCATGAGGGTAATGGATATTGCAAAACAAAAAAATATACCTGTTTCTTTTGATCCGAATATCCGCTTAAAGCTATGGTCCATCGAGGAAGCAAGATCCGTATATAGTGATATTTTTCCATATGTTGATATTTTGCTTACAGGGTTGGATGAAATAAGATTGATCATCGGAACGGACTCTAAAGAATCTTTGGCTGAATTCGCAATGGTGAATGATATTGATCAGCTTGTCATTAAGGACGGGAAACATGGTTCAAAACTATATACCAAAAGTGAATGGCATGAAAAAGAAGCATTCCCGGTTATACCTGTTGATACTGTTGGTGCGGGAGATGGTTATGATGCAGGTTATATTTACGGATATCTTCATGGCTTACCAATTGATGAAAGGTTGACATTCGCAAATGGTGTAGGAGCTCTTGTCACCACTGTTGCAGGCGACAATGAAGGCTTACCATATTTGGATGAAGTAATGCCTTTCATACAGAATGAGGCTGTTATAGAAAGATAGCTGATTGAAAGAAATGAGGGGAGAAAATGGCAACAGTAACGATACAAGCGGAGGAAGCAAAACGATTGGTCATACAACAGCTGACCAAAGTGGGTTTAAATGAAGAAAATGCCGGGAAAATCGCGGAAGTATTGGTTCATGCCGATCTCAGAAACGTCAATTCCCATGGTGTTTTGCGAACAGAGCATTATGTGAACCGTTTACAGGCAGGAGGCATAAATCCGGATGCCCGGATTTCCTTCCAAAAGACAGGGCCAGTTACCGGTGTGGTTGATGGAGATGATGGTTTTGGGCATGTGATTAGCGACGTGGCCATGGACCATGCAATCGATATGGCTAGAGATAATGGGGTTGGCATGGTGACAGTTTTTAATAGCAGCCATTGCGGAGCACTAAGCTACTTCGTTCAAAAAGCCGCTGATGCAAAGTTGATTGGCATCGCGATGTCACATACCGATAAAATTGTGGTCCCATTCGGAGGAAAAACATCATTTCTTGGTACCAACCCAATCGCTTACGGAGTTCCTGCCAAAACGAAGAAACCCTTTATTCTTGATATGGCAACATCCAATGTTGCGCTGGGGAAAATCCTCCAGGCACGAGAAGAAGGAAAGGAAATCCCAGAAGGATGGGGAGTGGATGAAAATGGAGCTAATGTGACAGACCCGAATAAAGTCGTCTCCCTTTCCACTTTCGGAGGTCCGAAAGGCTATGGCCTATCCGTAATTGTCGATGTGTTTTCTGGATTATTGGCCGGTGCGGCATTTGGCCCGCACATTGGGAAAATGTATGACGACCTTGATAAGAAACGGAAGCTGGGACATTATTTTTGTGTAATTAATCCTTCGTTCTTTACGGATACTGATATATTTTTAGAGCAAATGGATCAAATGATCGAAGAGCTTCGACAGGTTGAACCTGCTCCAGGATTCGATCGCGTATATGTACCTGGTGAGATTGAACAAATCAATGAAGAAAAAAACCTGAAACAAGGTATTACGATAGCATCAAGTGTTTATGAATTTCTTACAAAGTAGGTGGGGAAATGAAAGCGGTTCAAGTACGGAAAGCTCATGAACTGATCATTCAAGAAGTGGAAAAACCTCGGATTTCAAACTCGACGGATGTCCTTGTGAAAGTAAAAAGAGTCGGGATTTGCGGATCGGATATGCATATTTATCATGGTACGAATCCACTTGCTACACTGCCGCGAGTCGTTGGACATGAAGTAGCGGGAGAAGTTGTGGAGATAGGTCAAGATGTCGCGGGCATAAAAGTGGGGGACCACGTTGTTATTGAGCCCATCAGTTATTGCGGGGAGTGTTATGCCTGCCGCAAAGGCCGCCAAAATGTTTGTGAAAAACTGTCCGTTTTTGGCGTGCATGAAGACGGTGGAATGAGGGAATGGTTCGTCCTTCCGGAGAAACAATTACATGTCGTGGATCCCGCTTTAGCTTGGGAAGAAATAGTATTGGCTGAGCCATACACTATCGGCGCACAGGCCGTATGGAGAGGCGAAGTGGAGGAAGGGGAAACAGTGCTTATCCAGGGGGCTGGGCCTATTGGCATTTGCATATTAAAGATGGCAAAGCTTCAAGGAGCATCAGTGATGATCACGGATTTAAGTGATGAGCGTTTGGAATTCGCTAAAGAAAGCGGCGCCGATATCACCGTCCATGCTGGTAAAGAAAATGTTCAAAAACGAGTGGAAGAATGGACGAATGGCGAAGGGGCCAACGTCGTCATTGATGCAGTATGCTTGCCGATGACATTTGAATTGTCCTTCGATGTCGTGTCAACGGCGGGACGGATTGTCGTACTCGGTTTTGATGAACGTCCTTCATCGGTTTCCCAGCTACCGATCACAAAAAAGGAAGTATCGGTGAAGGGGTCTAGGTTGCAAACCAATCAGTTCCCAAAAGTGGTAAAACTTTTGAATGAAGGAAAACTCAGACATGAAGGTTTAGTTACCCATACATTTTCGCTTGATGATATCCAGGAAGCATTTAATTTTGTTGAAAATCATCCCGAACAAGTTCGAAAAGCGATCATCGTTTTTAATTAAGGGGGTAGGAGCTATGGATAAACATTCAATCATACATCGAATAACGGAAACGAAAGTTGTAGCTGTTATCCGGGGACAGGATGCAAAGGAGGCGGCACAACTTTCTAAAGCAGCTGTGGAAGGCGGGATTCAGGCAATCGAATTGACTTATACAACACCGGGAATTGAAGAAGCTTTCAAAGAATTGCAAAATACGGATGCACTATTAGGAGCAGGCTCTGTACTTGATTCTGAAACGGCTCGGCATGCGATTTTAGCTGGCGCCAATTTTATCGTCAGCCCCTATTTTGTCAATGGCGTAGCCGAACTTTGTAATCGATACGGCATTCCCTATATGCCTGGATGCATGACAATTAGAGAAATGGCTACATCATTGGAAGCCGGTTGTGATGTTTTGAAGTTATTTCCGGCAAACCATTTTGAGCCTTCTTTCATCAAGTCGGTTAATGGTCCATTGCCCAATGTAAGGATCATGCCAACCGGCGGAATTAATTTGGATAACATGAAGGACTGGCTGAATGCAGGCGCGGTAGCAATCGGGATCGGCAGTGACTTGAACAAAGCCTATCAAAATGGCGGCTATGAAGCCGCAGTGGAATTAAGCCGAAAATACATGCAAAAAATTGCAGAATAATGGAGGTGCATGATGAACATTACATTTAGATGGTACGGGAAAGACAATGATACGGTTACGTTGGAGCACATTAAACAGATTCCTGGAGTGAAAGGGATTGTTTGGGCACTTCACCAAAAACCTGTTGGTGAGGTTTGGGAAAAGGAAGAAATTCAAGAAGAAATTGAGTATATCCAATCATTTGGTTTTCACACGGATGTCGTAGAAAGTGTAAATGTCCATGAATCGATTAAATTGGGTAACGAAGACCGCATGATTTATATAGAGAAATACAAAGAGACGATCCGGAATCTTTCGGAAGCTGGAGTGAAAGTCATTTGTTATAACTTCATGCCGATCTTTGATTGGACTCGGACGGAAATGTTCCATCCTTTGGAAGATGGCTCAACTGCCCTGTTTTATGAAAAGGCGAAAGTGGATACGTTAGCTCCGCAAGATTTAATTCGTACTGTAACGGAAGCTTCAGATTTAACTTTACCCGGTTGGGAACCAGAAAAGATGGATCGAATCTCTGAACTATTCGAAGCTTACAAAACTGTGGACGAAGAGCAGCTATGGGCGAATCTTGAAATATTCCTAAAAGAAATATTACCTGTTGCCGAGGCTTGCGGTATAAAAATGGCAATACACCCGGATGATCCGCCATGGTCCATTTTTGGCTTGCCAAGAATCATCACCGGAGAGTCGAGCTATGAAAAACTGATTTCGATTTCGGATTCACCATCGAATGCGTTTACCTTGTGTACAGGATCGATGGGGGCAAACCCTGAAAATGATATGGTCCAGGTGGCTAAAAAGTATGCAAACCGTTCGCCTTTCTCCCATATACGCAATGTGAAGATTCATGAAAACGGTGACTTTGTGGAAACATCCCATCATACCCAGGATGGATCGATCAATATACAGGGCGTCGTGGAAGAATTGAATAAGCAAAATTATACTGGTTATGTCAGACCGGATCATGGCCGCCATATATGGGGTGAAGTTTGCCGCCCAGGTTACGGATTATATGACCGAGCATTGGGAATCATGTATTTGCTCGGATTATGGGATGCATATGAAGCTACTAAATTAGGTGAAAAATCATGATTCCCATTCATGAAAACTTATCCAACAGGGTGGCAGTGATCACTGGAGGCAGCGGTGTTCTATGTTCCAAAATGGCGGTGGAATTGGCCCGCCATGGTGTCAAGATAGCTATATTGAACAGAACGGCGGAAAAAGGGCAAGAAGTGGTCGATCTCATTGAACGAACTGGGGGGACTGCGATATCCATCGCGGCAGACGTTTTGGATAGGGCCTCATTGGAAAATGCAAAAGGGAAAATAATAGAATTGTTCGGAAGAGTGGATCTATTAATAAATGGAGCGGGAGGCAATCATCCTGATGCCATTACCGCTCCAGAGAAATATGGGGAAGAAGCAGAAGGTAAATCCTTCTTTGATTTGGATGAAAATGGTTTCTCCCAGGTTTTTGCCAGTAATTTCACCGGTACATTTTTGGCGAGTCAGGTTTTTGGGAAAGAGTTATTGCAAGTGGAAGCACCTGTTATCGTAAATGTATCTTCCATGAGCTCCTACGCTCCAATGACTAAAGTACCAGCATATAGTGCTGCCAAAGCTTCGATAAATAATTTTACGATGTGGATGGCTGTTCATTTTGCCGAGGAAGGTTTACGGGTGAATGCCATTGCTCCAGGATTCTTTTTAACGAAGCAAAATCGGGATCTTCTGCTTAATGAAGATGGCAGCCTGACGGCAAGATCTAATAAAATCATTACATCAACACCCATGAAGCGCTTTGGGCAGCCCGAAGATTTACTTGGTACATTGCTTTGGCTCGTTGATGAATCCTATTCGGGCTTTGTCACAGGAATTACGGTACCAGTCGATGGCGGTTTCATGGCATACTCAGGTGTCTGAATCCAGGTCCAATAAAAAGGCAAACAAGTGACCGTGATTAAATTAGTTCCACTGTATGGGAAATTGACTTTTTTACTGCATCAGAAGGTGATTGTAAAGCGTTCCTTATTATAATAGAATGTTCCTTATATATCTAAGCCATTTTGGTATTAGAGATTTGAAACCATACGACAGGAATGAATGAAATGAAAACCATTACAATTACTGATGTCGCCAATCACGCTAAAGTATCAAAAAGCACAGTTTCCCAATACCTTAACAAACGTTACGAATATATGAGTGAAAAAACCAGGAAAAAGATTGAAGCAACAATAGAAGAGTTAAACTATCAGCCTAATATAATAGCACGCAGTTTAAAACAAAAATCCACTTTTACCGTCGGGGTAGTGGTTGCCAATATCCTTCATACGTTTTCAACGCAAGTTATTAGAGCTATTGAAAACTACTTTTACGAACAAGGGTTCCATATTATCGTATGCAATGCAGATGACAATCCTGAAAAGGAAAAAAATTATATTGAAATGCTAAGAGCTAAACAAGTGGATGGGATCATCATTTTCCCCACAGGGGACAATCTGGATTTATATCAACGTATGAAGAGTGATCATTTCCCGATTGTTTTCATGGATAGGACGATCGAAGAATTGGATATTGCAACTGTCATGCTCGATAATCACCTTGCTTCCAAGTTAGCGATCGACAGGTTTATTGAAAAGGGTTATGAAACCATTGCAATCATAACCACTTCAATCATACGCGATATCAGTCCTCGTATCGAACGGATCCAAGGGTACAAGGATTCCCTCGCGTCACATGGGATACCTTTCAATTCAGACTATATTAAAACAGTGAACGCAGATGAAATTCCGGTTGCACTTTCAGAATTTTTCGAATTGGAAAAGCCGCCTCAAGCCATATTGGCAGGAAATGATATCGTACTTAATGAAGTGTTGCGTTATATGAAACAGCACGAAATAAATATACCTGATGACATGGCGGTCATAGGGATTGATGATGTACCCTATGCCAGTTTCTATACACCGACCATCACTACGGTTAATCAGCCTGCCATTCAAATGGCCAACTTGGCAGCAGAGTTACTGCTTAGTCAAATCAATAAAACTGGAAAAGAGGATACAAGCGTACATCGCTTGAAACCGACTTTGCTTTCAAGGAATTCTTGCTAGAACCGGTTGTAAGAATTCCCGTGAAAAAGAAAACGCTTTTTTTACGGGGATTCTAAACCGATTTAGTTAAAAGTCATATAGGCTTTACTCTTGGTTATTAAATGGAAACGTTTCCAAAAATGCTGCTGCATTTATAGAAACGTATAGGGGGGTACTTTATGTTTTCAAATGGTAGAGGAATGGTTATTGTTTTCTTGTTCTTGGCAGGGGTGATAAATTATCTGGACCGATCTGCACTATCCATTGCAGCTCCGTTCATCCAAGATGATTTATCCTTAACAGCGACACAGATGGGGATTATTTTTAGTAGCTTTTCAGTTGGTTATGCCATATTTAATTTCCTTGGTGGAATGGCGTCCGATAAATGGGGTGCAAAGCTTACGCTTTTCGTGGCGATGATCGTTTGGTCTTTATTCAGTGGTGCTCTTGTACTGGCTGTAGGTTTTGCCAGTATGATCATCATCCGCATCTTGTTTGGAATGGGCGAAGGCCCTCTTTCGGCGACCATCAATAAGATGGTGAATAACTGGTTCCCAGCGAATCAACGGGCATCTGTCGTTGGTTTGACGAATAGCGGGACCCCGCTTGGTGGTGCCATAGCAGGTCCGATTGTTGGATTTATTGCCATCTCATATGGATGGAGAGTTTCTTTCATTGCCATAATGGTGATTGGTCTTATATGGGCGATTTGCTGGTGGAAATTCGTTAAAGAAAAACCAGAAGATTCAAAAGAACAGAAACATACGGGGAAATCTTATGTGGCGGCAACATCGGAAGGGAAGTTGAAATTCACCTTTTATTTAAAACAAAAAACGGTTTTATTTACTGCTCTCGCCTTTTTTTCTTACAACTATATTCTCTTCTTTTTCTTAACTTGGTTCCCAAGCTATTTGGTGGATGCACGCGGCCTAAGTGTAGAAAATATGAGCATCATCACTGTGATTCCTTGGATTTTTGGATTCATCGGACTTGCTTTGGGTGGTTTCGTGTCGGATTTCTTCTTTAAAAAATTCGCTAAAAAAGGTGTTTTATTCTCTCGTAAGCTCGTTCTTGTAACATGTTTGTTCTTATCGGCGGTATGTATCGGTTTTGCCGGACTGGTATCCACAACGGTAAGTGCGGTTACGCTTGTCGCACTTTCCGTCTTCTTCCTTTATTTGACTGGTGCCATTTACTGGGCAATCGTCAACGATGTTGTCGACCCTGGTAATGTTGGATCTGTTGGAGGTTTTATGCATTTCTTGGCAAATACAGCAGGTATCATCGGACCGACGTTAACAGGGTATATTGTCGATACCTCAGGCACCTACACAGTTGCATTCTTGCTTGCAGGTGGATTGGCCATCGTTGCATCGCTTGCAGTCATCCGTTTTGTAAGACCGATAGTAAAGCCTGTTTAATAGATTGTCAGAATGGAAGTGTCTCCCAAAGGAAATATCAAGGGATGACACTTCCATTTTTAAAGAATTAATATTTTTCATATTTACTAGGCATGCCTAGCGCATCCGATTTTCTTTTCGAAATGTTGCTGGCGTCTTTTCATTGTATTTTTTAAAGGTGCGAAAAAATTGGGGCATGCTTTCAAAACCACACATTTCAGCAATATGGGCAATGGTGTGATTCGTTTCTAGTAAAAGTTCCTTTGCCTTGATGATTCTTTTCGTATTTAAATATACTATTAAGCCAATTCCAGTCGTTTCCTTAAAAACTCTGCTGAAATGAGCGGGACTGACCAAAGCTTTTTGTGCAAGTGTCGTCAAGGTCAATGTTTCATCGATATGTTCATTAATATAGATTAAAATATCTTTGATCCATTCTGAACTATAGCTATTGCCCACTGGTAAATCTTCTTTGTCATTCATCCGGGTACGGTATAAATCAAGTATGATTTGATGAACGGTCAGCAAACAAGCATGCCTCGAGCCCATTGATTGGCTAGATGTTTCTTGCAGGATGAGTTGTAGCTGTTCCTCCATCTTTTCTTGTTTCTTTTGCGGCAATGATATTTTATAATTCTTACTCTTTTTTGTCAGGTCAAACAAATGTAAATATGAAAAAGAATCATCAACCATATCTTTATATATCAATGTGGGACTGAAAAAGATAATGGTGGAGGTAACGGGATCGTCCTTATTGGGTAAAGCCCTATGAATCGTATTATTAGGGATCAGGAATACATCCCCTTGCTGCATTTCATAAAACACATCACCGATAAAAAAAGTCCCCTTACCATTATAAACATAAACAATTTCATAATAATCATGCATATGATCGGACAATTCATTCTGGGGACTTTTCGTATCTTGATAGACAAAAGAAAATGGGAAGAGTAAATCATGATTTAATGCATTATGTATTTTTTTCATTTCGTTCATCTCCTGAAAGTATAATACAACAAAAATGAGTATATTTATAGCGAAATATGCAATTTATATTTCAAAAATTGATGTTAAAATTAAAAGGAATTTAAAAATTAAAAAAGTTCAAGCGGAAAATGAAAGGGCTTTCGGAATGGATTGACGTTTGGTTTTGAACGTCTTCACTCATGAAAAGGAGGGGACAAAATGAATAAATTTGTTCAATTGCATTCAAATGATGATGTTGTTATTTCCTTGGAGGGGATTCATAAAGGACATAGCCTCCAGATTCAATCGGAAGACAGGGGAATGATCAATATAAAGGCAAGTGATGACATTCCTAAAGGGCATAAAATGTTAGTGAAACCGGTAAAACGAGGGGAGGACGTAATCAAATTCGGTTACTCGATCGGAAAAGCAAAAGAAGATATTTCCATCGGCGATTGGGTTCACACCCATAATCTAGCATCCGGTTTGCAGGGTATATTGGATTATTCCTATCAACCTAGCAGTCAAAATACAAAAGAGCCTAGTCAAAGTCATACCTTCGAAGGATATATCCGTGAAAATGGGGAAGTGGGTATCCGGAATGAAATCTGGATCATCAACACGGTAGGTTGCATCAATAAAACATGTGAAGTTCTCGCTAAAATGGGAAATGAGCAGTTTAAAGATCGGCAAATCGATGGGATTCATCACTTTTCCCACCCATACGGCTGTTCTCAATTGGGTGATGATTTGACACATACACAGAAACTTTTAGCTGCCTTGGCTCAACATCCTAATGCAGCAGGGGTTTTAGTTGTAGGATTAGGATGTGAGAACAATCAAATCGAAGGATTTAAAGATGTCATAGGTGAAATTCCTCCCGATCGCATTAAATTTTTAAAAGCCCAGGAGGTTCAAGATGAATTGGAGAGCGGCTTGCGTTTAATAGGAGAATTAGTGGATTATGCCGAAGGGTTCGTACGCAAGCCAGTACCGGTTTCAAAGTTGAAAATAGGCTTGAAGTGCGGGGGTTCCGACGGTTTTTCAGGCATTACCGCTAATCCATTGGTTGGTGCTGTTTCCGACCTTATTGTAGCAAATGGAGGGACCACGATATTGACAGAGGTTCCTGAGATATTTGGAGCGGAAACGATATTGATGAACAGGGCAAGAGATGAAGAAACCTTTAATAAAATCGTTGGCCTTATTAATGATTTTAAACAGTATTTCATTCGCCATGATCAGGAAATTTATGAAAACCCTTCACCCGGAAACAAGGAAGGCGGCATAAGTACGCTGGAGGAAAAATCACTTGGGTGCACGCAAAAAGGCGGCCATGCCACTGTAGTGGATGTTAGTCCATATGGTGAACGGGTAGTGAAGCATGGTTTGAATTTAATCAATTCTCCTGGAAATGACCTGATTTCGGTGACGGCTTTGGCGGCAGCGGGTGCACATATCGTTCTGTTCACTACGGGAAGGGGAACACCATTTGGCGGACCGGTGCCAACTGTGAAAATAGCAACGAATTCAGATTTAGCCAATCGTAAAAAACACTGGATTGATTATAATGCAGGGCAGTTGATTGAAGGTAAAAAGATCGAGGAATTAGAGGACGATTTATTCCAATACATTCTTGAACTTTCATCAGGTAAAAAGAAAACGAATAATGAAAAATTTGGTTTTAGGGAGATAAGCATTTTTAAAGAAGGCGTCATTCTCTAACAGGTGTACATATCTATTAAGTTATTAAAAAGGAGTGTTATTCAGTGAAAAGCATGGTTTGTGAACGACCTTTTGAATTTAAGATGATCGAGTCGGAAAAACCGGTTCCAAACTCAGGAGAAGCTTTGATTCGTGTGCGCCGCATAGGAATATGCGGTACGGATATTCATGCCTATGGTGGTAATCAACCCTTTTTTAGCTATCCTCGAATACTTGGACATGAATTATCCGGTTATATTGAATCCATACCGGAGAATGAATCAGGGCTGAATGTCGGGGATCAAGTATCGATCATCCCCTATATGGAATGTGGAAAATGCCTGGCTTGCAGGAGTGGAAAAACGAACTGCTGTACGGATATGAAAGTTTTGGGTGTACATGCTGAAGGCGGCATGAGTGAGTGGATGACGGTGCCTTATAATCATTTGGTGAGAACTGAAGGTCTTACACTTGACCAATCCGCAATGATAGAGCCTTTAAGTATAGGGGCTCACGCAGTTAGGCGCGCCGCTATTCATAAAGGGGAATTTGCACTGGTAATTGGTGCTGGTCCAATTGGTTTGGGAGTCATGGCATTCGCTAAAGAACAGGGTGCGAAGGTGATCGCAATGGATGTAAATGATGAACGCCTTGCGTTTGCTGGCAAATGGGCAAATGTCGATTATACTTTGAACGTTTTGGAAAATCCAATGGAGAAATTAGCCCAATTGACGAATGGAGATATGCCAAGCGTGGTATTTGATGCGACAGGTAATGCTAAGTCAATGATGGATTCATTTAAATATCCTGCTCACGGCGGAAGGTTGGTTTATGTTGGGTTAGTTAAAGCGGATATTTCCTTTAATGATCCTGAATTCCACAGTAAAGAACTTACATTAATGGGAAGCCGCAATGCAACAAGGGATGACTTTAATTATGTCGTGAATACGCTGAAGAATGACAAGCTGGATATGGGCCAGTATATTACACACCGCACACATTTGGATGAATTGATCAATCAGTTTGAAGGGTGGTTAACTCCTGAAGCAAAAGTGATCAAGGCTATTGTCGAAATATAAGCATTAGGTATGCTTCGTAAGGGTGACCTCTTAAAACGCACTCTGAATTGGATATTTCAATGAGAAAAGGGGTTCTTTGATCATGGATATAAATAAAAGTCAACTAAACAGTCTGAGTAAAGAGACAAAAGCTGTCCAATATTCACATATGATGGATTTTCCCATAAAAGTATTGCAGATTGGGGAGGGGAATTTTCTTCGAGGCTTCTTTGATTGGATGATTCATGAATGTAATAAACAAGGGCATTTCATGGGAAGTATTGCAGTTACTCAGCCTCGCCTCGCCGGAAAAAGGAAAATAGAGGAGGTGAAGCGGCAAGATGGACTGTATACATTAATGTTACGTGGTTTTCACAAAGGGGTGAAAGTGGAGCGAACAGAGATCATTTCCGTTTTTTCGAAGGTAATCGATCCATATGAAGAATGGGAGGATTTTTTAGCATTATCAGAAAATCCTGAATTGGAATTTGTAGTTTCCAACACGACTGAAGCAGGGCTCAAATACCAGACGATTCCTTTGGAAGAAGGAAAGCCAATTGAATCTTTTCCAGGAAAACTGACTGCTTTTTTGCATCATCGTTATCTCCATTTCAACGGAGATGCGAAAAAAGGACTGATCATGCTGCCATGTGAGCTTTTAGAGAGAAATGGTGATTCATTGAAGCAATGCGTTCTTAAGCATAGCAGGGATTGGGATTTACCAAAGCCATTCATGGAGTGGGTGGACCGGGACAACCTATTCCTAAACTCGCTTGTAGACCGTATCGTTACAGGGTTCCCAGCCAATGAGTCGGAAAAACTATTTACGGAATGGGGATATAAGGATACGCTGCTAAATACGGCAGAACCATACCATTTATGGGCTATAGAAGGTGACCCTTGTATTGATCAACATCTTCCTTTACAACAAGCAGGCTTAAATGTGCGTTGGGTAAAAGATTTAACACCTTTTCAAATGAGGAAGGTACGGATTCTTAATGGTTCTCATACCTTGATGGCTCCTTTAGGCATTTTATCTGGAATGGAAGAAGTAAAACAGGCAATCGATCATCCGGAATTCAACCAATTTCTGAGCAATGCCATCGAAAAGGAAATAATTCCTTCATTACCTTTTGATCAAAATGAGATGTTGTTATATGGGGAAAGTGTTCTTGAGCGATTTAAGAATCCTTTTGTACATCACCTCCTGGCCGATATTTCGCTGAATAGCATTTCGAAGTTCAAGGTCCGTCTCCTGCCTACCTTAGAGGAATATCATAAGACGCAAGGCAGGCTGCCTCACTGTATCGTACGGGGTTTTTCAGGCTTGATCCGATTTTATAAGGTTCACGAAGTGAAGGGGCGTTATATTGGTAAAAGCTTTGCAGGTAAAGCCTATGTCGTTAAAGATGATATAAAGACCATTGAGTTTTTCAAGGAACAATGGCTTCGTTATGATAAGCAAGAAATCCCGCTTAGACAATTGATAGAGGCCACCTTAAGTAATAAATATCTATGGGGGAAGGATTTGAGCCATATCCCCAACCTAGGAAACGAAATATGCCAATATCTAGAAGGGATGATTGACTGAAATAATCCCTTGAAAGGATATGGGCAAGTTAAGTTTCAGGATTCTCCTGCCTATCTCTATTTTTTTCTTTATTTTATTTGTATTTTTGGTATACTGAATTAGTGATATTTTTTCTTGGTAGTTTCCTAATGGAAAGATAGTAAAAGAGTTACATATTCTTTATTCCCGTGAAGGGGAGTAGCGTCAGGGATAACCTGAAATAAAGTCGTCATTACGTGGGGAACCCACCGGCTTTATTGGCCTAATTCATTTAGTGCTTAGCGAGACCTTTGCCATTTATGGCAGAGGTCTCTTTATTTTTGTATAAAGGAGGAAATAGTGTTGGATTTTTTATCAGGTGAATTCATTTCAGGACTTTTAGCGATCATTATGATAGATTTGGTTCTAGCCGGTGATAATGCGATCCTTATTGGATTGGCTGCAAGAAAGCTTCCAAAAGATCAGCAAAAAAAGGTGATAATTTGGGGAGCGGTCGGGGCAATAGTGATAAGGATCATTGCAACGCTGCTGGTTGTCGTAATTTTAGAGGTGCCTGGTCTGCATTTAATAGGCGGATTACTTCTTGTATGGATCGCTTATAAGCTCCTTATTGATGAAGAAGAACATGATGTAAAGCCTGCAGACTCGATGTGGGCTGCCATAAAAACGATCATTATTGCAGATGCTTTGATGGGATTGGATAATGTCCTGGCAGTTGCAGGTGCATCACATGGTAACTTCACTTTAGTGGTGATCGGTCTACTTGTTTCCATCCCAGTAGTGATGTATGGAAGCACTTTAATCCTGAAGCTGATAGAACGTTTCCCATTCATCATTATAATTGGTGCGGGAATACTAGGCTGGACAGCTGCAAAAATGATTGTAGCTGAACCTTTCATGCTCGACTACTTTGCAAATCCCTTCATTAAATATGGATTTGAAGCGATAGTGGTGATTGGAATCCTGGTTGCCGGGACTTCAAGGCAGAAAACCATTGAAAAAGAAAAAGCAAACAGAGAAAAAATGCAAATCGAACGTAATGGATAATGGGTACAAAAAGACTTTTCGAAAATGAAAAGTCTCTTCTTTTTCTCTTTGCCTGAATGATATAAGTTAAATAACAAGATAAGGCTGTACCGAAGTCTACACTTTGGTACAGCCTTTTGCAAATATTAAAGGAAAAGATAACTGCATTTCAATCATGATATTTGAGCCGATTGATCATATGGAGCGTTCACTCTTTTATTTAGTTTAAGTTAATCCATACACTTTTGACTTCCGTATAATTTTCCAAAGCATAACTGCCCATTTCCCGACCAATTCCGCTTTGTTTATAACCGCCAAATGGAGAAGCGGCATCAAAGGCATTATAGCAGTTCACCCAAACTGTACCAGCTTTTAATTCATTGGCCACATAATGGGCTTTTTTTACGTCTTGTGTCCATAAACCTGCAGCCAATCCATATTCTGAGTTATTTGCACGGCTTATCACATCATCCAAATCATCAAAAGGCATTGCAGCTACAACAGGGCCGAAGATTTCTTCTTTAGCGATCGTCATTTCATCTTCAACGCCTGCAAATATCGTAGGTGTTACAAAATAGCCCTCTCCTTGCCCATAATTGCCCCCGGTAACCACTTCGGCTCCTTCAGACTTTCCTTTTTCAATATAACTTCCCACTCGTTCCAATTGTTCACTGGAAACCAATGGCCCTATCTGTGTAGAAGGATCAAGACCGGCCCCTTGTTTAATGTTTTTTGCATGAGACACTAAGTCGGCTACCACGTTGTCATAGGATTTCTTTTGAATGTACAGGCGGGAACCGGCACAGCAAACTTGTCCTTGATTAAACATGATGCCCATTAAAGCACCAGGAATGGCTTTACTCATATCTGCATCCGGAAGAATGATATTAGGTGATTTTCCGCCTAACTCCAACGAGATTTTTTTCACAGTTCCCGAAGCTTGGCGCATGATCATTTTCCCTACTGAGGTTGAACCGGTAAAGGCAATTTTATCGACATCTGGATGGTCTACAAGCGGTGACCCTGCTGTTTCCCCAAATCCAGGGATGACATTGAGGACGCCAGGAGGAAAACCTGCTTCAAGCGCTAATTGACCTAAATATAATGCTGAAAGCGGCGTTTGCTCCGCTGGTTTTAAAACGATCGTACATCCGGTTGCAAGGGCTGCGCCTAATTTCCATGCAGCCATAAGAAGAGGGAAATTCCAAGGGATGATTTGTCCTACCACTCCAACTGCTTCATGACGGGTATAATTGAAGTAATTCCCAGCAACAGGTATTGTTTGTCCTACTATCTTAGTTGCCCACCCAGCATAATAACGGAAGTGATCGATTGCAAGGGGGACATCGGCATTAGTGGTTTCACCAATTGGCTTGCCATTATCCAAGGTATCCAATTGTGCTAAAGCTTCTTTATGTTCTTCCATGAGGTCCGCTAATTTATAAATGAGGCGGCTGCGTTCCGATGCACTCATTTTTTTCCAAGGACCGTTGTCGAATGCCTTACGGGCTGCTTTGACTGCTTTATCTACATCTTCCGGACCTGCTTCACTCACAACCGCTAAAACCTTGCCGTTAGAAGGATCGAGAGTCTCAAAGGTTTTTCCTGAAGCAGCTTCCACCAATTCCCCATTAATCAAAAGCTTTTTAGTGCCCTTCAAGAATTCTTGCACTCGTGGATTAAGTTTAATAGTTTGTTCCATGTATAATACCCCTTTTCATTTGGATTTTAAGTTACATATTTGTTCGGACAATGGCTTTCCTCTAAGTAAAGGATCAAGCATGATCTTATGTGTTTGATACAATTCACTTTGGCTGCCATGCAGCAAGTCAGAATATTTTTAAAAACTGGATTACTGATTCTTTCCCCCCTTATCAATAGGAATCAATTTCTCGACATGTAATTATGCAAGACCTATGCCAAAACAAATAAACGATGAAACCAGTTAAAAGATGGTAGAGCGATATCGGAAGATGGCATCCTGTTCCATATTGGAACAGGAAGGTGTTCCAATATGGAACAAAAAAGTTTAGCAGTTCGCATAATGCCGTATTCATTTTGGTGAATATCTGAATTTTCTGTTATAATTAAACTGTATGAACGAATCCTGAATGCTCTGAAACAAAAAACAGTGGCCGATTTACTCGATTATACATACGGGAGGATTATTCAATGTCTGTTAATATAAGCGCGGATAAAGGAACCATACCGGCATTTATCCAAGAATCATGGCAGCGGTGCATTTCGAAGGGACTTCAGCCAAGCATGATGGATAAGGAAGATATGCTTGGTGCATTTGAGTTGGCCGAATACCACGATCGATATGCTGAGCTCCTGTACCATTCTTCCCCCATTTTAGAAGAAGTTTATCGCTCGATTAATGGTTTGGAGTCCATTTTATTACTTGCTGCTCCTGAAGGATATATCATCGAATCAGTTGGGGATCCAGCTTTCATTCGCCATGCAGATAATGTTTCCCTTAGGAAAGGGGCCAATTGGCTAGAAGAATCAAAAGGAACAAATGCAATAGGAACGGCCATAGTAGAGAAAAATCCTGTATTGATTCATGGCAGTCAACACTTTCATCAGGATAACCATTTCCTCACTTGTGCCGCATCGCCCATTTATCACCCTGATGGGCATCTGCTAGGTGTTTTGAACTTAAGCAGTCATCAACAGAATTATCATCCTTTTTCCGTTAGCTTAGTTCAAAGGGTGGCTGATAGCATCAAACAAGCACTCTTATTGTCCCATACACAAAAAAGGGAGAAAAACCTTTATTTTATATATGATTCATACCCTGATCCGTTAATTACCCTTGATAAAGAGGGGAAAGTTACAGATCTCAATTTAGCGGCGTCACAAGTTATCGGCACATTGAAAAAACCGGTATCGAATATAATATCAGGAACAGACCCACTTGTTTTGGAACAGAGGGTTTCAATTAAAGACCAGGAATTTATGGTGCAAACCCTTGGCAAAAATATGGAACATCAATCATCCGTGATCGTTCGGTTAAAAAAACAAAAATTGATTGATGGTTTAACAACTAATCGTTATCAATTTTCAGATATATTAAGTAACGATCCGCAAATGAATCAAACCATATCCATTGCTAAAAGAGCTGCAGTGCTTGATATCAGCTTGCTAATCACTGGAGAAAGCGGAACGGGAAAAGAACTATTCGCACAATCCATTCATGGGGTTAGTTTAAGAAGTGATAAACCATTCATCGCCATCAATTGCAGCGCAATTCCCGAAAATTTATTGGAAAGTGAGTTATTTGGATATGAAAAGGGTGCCTTTACTGGCGCAAAAAGCGGCGGGCATAAGGGGAAGTTCGAAGCTGCGGATGGCGGAACCCTTTTTTTGGATGAGATCGGGGACATGCCGCTTCAAGCTCAAGCTACCCTGCTTCGCGTGCTTCAGGAACGATGTGTGACGCGTGTCGGCGGACATGCTTCCATTCCAATCGATGTAAGGGTCATTGCCGCCACCAACAAAGACTTACAAAAAGAAATTGAAGCTGGAGAATTCCGTGCAGATCTATTTTTCCGCCTTTGTGGATTATCTTTGAAAATTCCAAATCTTAAAAGTCGGAAGGATTTATTGCTGTTAGCAGAATACATTTTAGCGGATTTACCTTATAAGAGTGAACATACCGAATTAACTGATGAAGCTAAAACATTCATATTGGAATATTCATGGCCAGGAAATTTCCGTGAATTGCAAAACGTACTGGGACAGTCTGCATTCCTAGCTGAAAATGGACCGATTACAAGGGACTCGCTTGTGGCGCTTTGTCCTGTTTCTTCCATTACACATGAGGAAGGGGCAAATGCCGATCAAGGACCAAGAAACTTTCAAGAACAAGAAACCCAGCTGATCAGAAATGCGTTGGAACGAACAAATGGAAATATCAGTAACGCCGCGAAGCAACTCGATATCGGCCGAAATACGCTTTATAGAAAAATGAAAAAATATGGAATCAAATTTCTAAAGTAAGAGTTTCTTAGTATATTTAAAAACATGAATGATGAGTTTCCATTTTAAAATCTCAGATTCCCGACCTGATTTGGTCGGTTCTTTGGTATCGCGAGTAAACATATGCGGACAAGCATACCTTTTCTCCATATAAGCTATATTTCACCTTAAAGACTATGAATATGAAGTGCAGGTAATCAAAATCTCATATAGAATGATGTTATTGATAGAGTATCTAAAATTCCGTAAGGGGATGTGTGGTCAATAGTATGGAGTTTTCATCTGAACATAAGAAGTATAAAAATGTATTGATTCAATATTTGGAAGAAAAAGAATCTGTGTTTTTAAATGAATGGAACGAGACTATTAAGATCAATGAAATTGACCCCTACAAAGATAAGATTAAAGAAAATGGTTATGGGATGTACTCATTGGTCATCCAAACGTTCAAGGATGTATTGTCTGAAGATATGCTGATAAAATTGGCTTACCAGGTTGCAAAAGAGCGACTTGAAGCAAATATCAACATTGGGGATTTTCTATATAATATCAACTTGGGGAGAAATATCATAATCAGAAATCTTTTTGGGGTCAATATCCCAATTAATTATATGCAGAAATTCATTAATGATATCAACTTGCACTTTGATACGTTCAGCTACCATGCAGTAACGAGATATACGAATCTTACAAATGAAGTGATAGAGGAGAAAAAGTCTTATATTAGTGAAAACCACAAAGATAAATTAGCGGTACTGGGTCAGATATCATCAAGCTTTGTACATGAATTCCGAAACCCTCTTACAGCTATCATGGGGTTCAATAAATTACTGAAAAGGGAGAACCCGGGCTTGAAATATTTAGATATCATTGATTATGAGTTAAATCAGTTGAATTTCAGGATAACCCAATTCCTCCATACCTCTAAATCAGATTTTAATGAGGAACAAAGAGAGGAAATTTCCGTGTTGAAGTTAATTGAAGAAATTCAAGAACTGACTTATGCAAATATTGTGGATGCCAGTGTTAATGTTGAAATAGATATTTATCCAAACTTCGTCATGACAGCGAGCAAGGATGGATTAAAACAAGTGTTCTTGAATCTTTTTATAAATTCCATTGACGCCTTAAAGGATAAGGAACATCCAAGAATTTTGAGGATAACCTCTTTAATTGAGGCGAATGAAAGGATAATTAGAATTTCAAATAATGGACCGGCCATTGACAATGAATTGATCGAATCTATTTTTGAGCCCTTTGTCACAACGAAAGAGTTAGGAACGGGAATTGGATTATACGTCTGTAAAAAGATCATTGAAAGCAATGATGGATACATGAATTGTGTCTCAAATGAAAGTTTAACTACATTCAGTATCCATTTCCCCGCAGTTAAGAACGAATTTATAAGGGTTTAATACATATCATATAGTGACATTACACAGAGCATTATATACTTAACGATATTTTTCGAGGCTGTACATAGATCTTTGATTAATAGCGGAAGGTCTGCCGGTATTAATCAAAATCATTCTGAGCGAAAATAAATCTATTTGGAAGATGCCAAGAAATAATAATTTGGATTTTGGCATCTTTTTTTCCTGTTATTTTTCAGGGGAAATGTGTGTCGAAATTTTAAAATAAAATAATAAAATTGTCATTTTGAATCGATTGTGGATCAAAAAGGATTAATAATTAATATATGAATCATAAATTAGGTTAACGATTCAATAATGAATCATTTTAAATTTATAATAGCGTTAAACCCCCATAAAATAACTATCCTTTTCTTGGCATGGATATTGCTATTATTTATATTATTACAAATTCTTAGTAAGAGAGGATGTTTTTATTTGGGAAAATAGTCAGATATAGATGAATTTGGTGGATTCAGATACATAACCAATTATTCCTTAATGTCAGCACTTTATAATACAGAAATGTCCATAAGTTCTTTACATATCAACCAAATGTTTTTTTATTATTATTTCTATCATTATTTCTTTGAAAAAGGTTCTCAAGTTTTTGTTTTGATCTACAGTCTTTCAAGAAAGGGATGGATTACCATTAAAGAAACTAAGAGTCTAAATAAAGTTCTTTCTAAGGTAGATATATTATTTTTGGCATTCGGGGCCATGATTGGTTGGGGTTGGGTAGTATTATCAGGTACATGGATTGATTCAGCAGGTACACTTGGTGCGATGATTGCATTTTTAATAGGTGGGGTATTGGTCACTTTTGTAGGTCTGACCTATGCAGAATTAGCTTCAGCTATGCCTGCTGCTGGAGGTGCTCTATCTTATGTATTAAGAGGCGTCGGGCCAAAAGCTGCATTTGTAGCATCATGGGCACTCGCATTAGGTTATATATCTGTGGTTGCTTTTGAAGCGGTTGCTTTGCCAACTGTCATTGAATATGTATTTCCTAATTATAAGGTAGGATTCATGTATTCTATTACTGGATATGATGTGTATTTAACATGGGTGCTTGTTGGGGTAATAGGTTCCATTTTAGTTACACTGATTAATTATTTTGGTGTGAAATCGGCAGCCATTCTCCAAATGGTTTTAACCATTGTAATAGGTCTCATTGGTTTGATGTTAATCTTTGGAGCCGGATTCACTAGTGATTTTGGAGATGCGAAACCACTATTTTTGGATGGCACAGTAGGAATCATAACTGTACTGATCATGACTCCGTTCATGTTTGTGGGCTTTGATGTAATACCTCAAACAGCTGAAGAAATGAATGTTGAGCCGAAATTAATTGGGAAAATTCTTATATTTTCAGTAAGCCTTGCCGTTATCTGGTATATTGCCATTATATACGCGGTAGGAGTATCTTTAGATGAAAATATAATAACAACTTCTGTATTACCAACGGCAGATGCAATGGCCAAAGTCTATGGATCGAGCATTTTTGCAACCATCTTGATAATAGGTGGTGTTGCAGGTATTTTGACGAGCTGGAATGCATTTATCATTGGCGGCAGCCGAGTTCTCTATTCAATGGCGGAAAAAAAGATGATTCCAGCTTGGTTTGGTAAATTACATCCGAAAACAAATACGCCTACAAATGCTGTATTGTTTATAGGTGCTTTATCCATGATTAGTCCATTATTAGGGAGACCTATGTTAGTTTGGCTGGTGGATGCTGGCGGACTGGCTATTGTATTGGCATATTTATTCGTTGCAATTGCATTTGTTCAATTGAGAAAAAATGCTCCTGAGATGGCAAGGCCTTTCCGTGCTGGAAAATCAAATATCGTGGGCTGGATCGCATTGGTTCTTAGCATAGGATTTATTGCCTTATACTTACCAGGTATGCCAGCGGCTTTAATTTGGCCTTATGAATGGCTGATTTTTGCAGGCTGGTGGGCTATTGGTTTTCTCCTCATGTTTAAAATGAGAAAAAATTATAGTTCTGGCGAAATGAAGTACAACGCAGACCAGTTGCCAATGGATGAGGTGAAAGAAGGGTAAAAGGAATGAATGAATCTGAGTCATTTTGCGAAACATATGCTACAAAGATTTATTATTATTGTTATTAAAGGGCTGCTCTTAGTGAGCAGCTTTTTTGCTAGGTCTAAAGGATGGTAATTATTTCGCAGAAAAACTCGTGGGAAATTTGTATATAAACGGTTTTCTATTACTCTCATGTCTGGCTGATTTTTAGTGCAGACTGTGATTATGATACTCATTCATTTGCAACTTTGAAATCCTTTGCTAGAATATAATCTATAGAAAAGATTAGGAGTGGTGACTGTGGCTGAAACTTCAGCTGAAGATTTGATTCATTATATTGCACCAAAAGGAGAGTATATCCCTTTTTTAGATGATACGGACTATATCGCAAAAGGATTGGAATGGAAATTATTCACTGCTCGTTCGGTAAAAAGAGAATTATTATATAAAAGCGGCAGTTTTCAAGCTAAAGTCAAATTGGCAGGTTATGAACAATATGGAAATGGCCTTGACACTGTAGTTGTTGAATTTGCAAATGGTAAGCTTAGTTGCATTCACCCTTCCTATTTAAAGGAAATGCAAAGCAACAGTTTCGGAAAAGAATTGTTGAGTGGGCCGGTTTCAGAAACATCCGCAGATTCAAGTGAAACTGAGCAGGTGATGGAAGCACCAATTACGGAAAACTCCGATCAGATAAGTGCAGAACCCAAAAAAGCAAAAACCAAAACTAAAAAGACGGCTGCAAAACCTAAATTGGACTTACCTGGGGAAAAAGTGCACTTCACCGCAACAGTCAAGGAGTTTACGGCGAAAATGAACCATTTCACTGGTGAAGAAGATGAAGTCATACTTTTGGAGAATGTCAAAGTGACAACGGAGCCTGCATTGACTATCGGCGATGCTTGGTGTGGATATAGCAAGACATTAAAAAAAGCTGAGCTAGAAGAAGGGGACGCAATCGAATTTGATGGAAAAGTGGTCGACAAAAAATACAATAAAGAAATACGATATAAAGTCAATAATCCATCTAAGTTAGTGAAACAAGAGATGTAAGCTTAACGCAGAAGTTCTTGCGAAAGGGAGTAAGCCGCCGCTTACTCCCTTTTTTGTTGCTTTAATCAGTTTTCAATAGAAATGAATGCATTCATGTGAACTTATTAGAATAGATGGGTCCGTTCCTGGAATATATTCGTTTTTGGGAGTTACAACTTATGGCCATTACCAATCGTATAGATAAGGGTTTGGCTTATGTGGTTTCATATTTTCCAGTGTTGGGGATAATACATTATGATAATGGATTTATAATAATATAAGGGGGGTTTTTATGTGAAAGAGTTATTTCGGTTATTAAAACAAGGTAATAAATCGGCATTCATTGCTGCCTGTGTGAATAGTATCATCGCTGTGCTAAAGGGGATCGCTTATTTCATGACAGGCAATGTAGCCATGTTTGCTGAAACTTTACATACTTTGGGCGATGCTGCGAATCAGTTTTTCGTATTTATTGGATCTGCACTAAGTAAAAAGTCACCAACTGATCGATTCCCTGATGGTTTTGGACGCTTGGTTAACCTCGTATTATTAGGGGCGGTGTTGGTTGTCGGGATCATGTCTTATGAAACGATTAAAGAAGGGTTCCATCACATTTTGCACCCTGTAGAATCAACGGGTATCCTTATTAACTTGTCTGTCCTTTCGTTAGCGGTTGTGTTGGAATCATATGTATTATTTAAAGCGATGAAAGAAGTGGTGCATGAGACTGGAATCGAAGCTAAAGGAGCAGCCGTCATATTTAAGAGCTTCGCTGGTTTAAAAAGAGCAAAACCGGCGACGAAATTAGTATTCATGGAAGATATGGTAGCAACCGGTGGTGGGGTACTAGCGATAATTGCCATTTTATTAGCAAACTTCACGCCCTTCATCCAAGCTGAAGGCGTTGCTTCCGTCATGATCGGTCTCGGGATGTTCTATGTGGTTGGTAGGGTATTTCTTGATAATGCTGCAGGTGCTCTTGGGGAAGCCGATATTGAGATGCGACAAAAAATTGGAACGATGGTCATGGATGACCCAGACGTAAGGGATATACAGAAACTTGCCGTAATAAAAGAAGGGGAAGACTTTCATGTTGAACTTGAAGTTGAACTTGATCCCCATATTTCAATCGCCCAAGCGGATGACATTAAAGATCGGTTGTTTAATGAGATATTCAAGGAAAGAGGAGTAACGGATGTCATTATAGAATTTGATGAAAATGATGGTATCCCAAAATGGGAAGGCCAGCTAAAAAAAGAATTGAATGAAATGAAAAAAGAAAGGGAGTAGAGGATGTTTAGAATGGCAGAATATAAAGTGGCCGGATAAAGATATTTGGATGATTATAAAAATCATGAAACGAATGGAATGCCTGTTCAAATATTCACGTACTTTCCTAACGAATGCATTATAAGCTATCATGGACTTAGTTACATAAAGAAGGATTTGGGAGGGTGAATAAGAATGAAGGAACAAGATATTAAACTGGTTGCACTTGATATGGATGGAACGCTTCTCAATAAGGATGGGGAGATATCAAAAGAAAATCGGAGAGCGATAAAAGAAGCAGAAAATCAAGGGATTTTTGTTGTATTGAGCACAGGGAGATCCTACGCGACATGCAGTGATTTTGCAAAGTCGATGGAACTCCAATCATACCTCATTACCGTAAACGGAAGCGAAATATACGATAATCAAGGAAAACTGGTGGAAAGGAATATCGTCGATAGTGAGTCCATACAATGGATGTGGGAATTAAGCCAAAAACACGGTACACATTTTTGGGCGATTAGTTGCGATAATATATACAGGGCTGAAATGCCTGAAAAAATCCATGATTCTCAATGGCTTAAATTCGGTTTTGATACAACTGATGATGACATCCGCCAAATCATCATGGATGAACTGGTATCAAAAGGAAACTTTGAAATAAGCAATTCCAGCCCAACGAATATCGAAGTGAATGCCATGGGCGTTAATAAAGCGAAAGCGATCAAGCTCGTATGTTCATTGCTCGATATTACGATGGATAATGTTATGGCTGTAGGTGACAGCCTTAACGACCTTGCAATGATTTCTGATGCAAAAGTGGGTGTGGCTATGGGAAACGCCCAAGAAATTGTGAAAGAAAAGGCAGATTGGGTTACAGCAACAAACGATGAAGATGGTGTGGCCAAGGCCATTCGTAAATGGGCGCTTTCAAATTGAATTGAAACTGTATATGGAAAGTATTCCATATACAGTTTTTTTATTGAGATGGCGTTTCATGACAAGTTAACTCAGCAGCTGAATTAATTTCTTGAAAATTGTGTATATTAGAAGTATGATAATCTTGTAGTGTTATATTTTGGTAATATACTAAAATGGGGGGTTTCATAGATGACAAGAAGTTTGCCTGAACAGTGGTGGAATCAATTATCTTTACCAGTTATCTCAGCACCTATGTTTTTAATATCCGGTCCTGAGTTAGTGAAAGAATGCTGCTTGAATGGGGTGATCGGCTCATTTCCAGCACCGAATGCGCGGCCGATTGAGGTGTTGGATCAATGGATGAGTGA
Source organism: Peribacillus aracenensis (assembly GCF_025175645.1). Taxonomy (NCBI): domain Bacteria; kingdom Bacillati; phylum Bacillota; class Bacilli; order Caryophanales; family Bacillaceae; genus Peribacillus; species Peribacillus aracenensis. The sequence goes on along the minus strand of NZ_JANZMJ010000024.1, from coordinate 28,686 downwards.
TATAAACGATACATTGATTGCAGCAAAGGATAAAGTACCTGGCTCAAAGATTGCTCCATGGGCAATGAATATGGTTGTCCACCGTACATATAGCCGTCTTGAAGAAGAGTTGGAATTGGTCAAAAAGCATCAGCCTCCCATCGTCATTACATCATTAGGTTCACCAAAACATGTGGTGGATGTCGTACATAGCTATGGCGGGTTGGTCTTTTCGGATGTCAGCTCCGTGGATTTTGCAAAAAAAGCTGCGGAGTCAGGTGTGGACGGATTGATCTTGGTTGCTGCGGGAGCCGGTGGTCATGCTGGTGAAATAAATAGCTTTGCTTTCGTGGACAGCGTAAGAACATTCTGGGACGGAATCATTTTACTTGCTGGATCCATCAGTACTGGCCACAGTATCTTGGCAGCTCAGGCTGCAGGAGCGGATCTTGCATATATGGGTACTCGTTTTATCGTGGCGAAAGAGAGCAGGGCCAATGATGATTATCGTGAAATGCTTGTAGATTCTGATCATGATGACATCATCTTGACTGATGCATTTTCAGGAGTTAATTGTAATATGCTGAAACCGAGCATCAGAAAGGAAGGATTGGACCCAGAACAATTAGCCAAAAAAGAAAAAGTCGATTTTGACAGCATGTCCAAATCATCTGAATCTAAAGCGTGGCGTGATATTTGGTCAGCGGGTCATGGTGTGGGGGCGATTAAAAAAATAGATACCGCCGCAGGCATCATAAAACAATTAGAAAAAGAATATCAGCAATCCTTAGAGAAACTGAACGGACAGGCGGAAAAATTAAAAGGCATTATTTCAAAATGATTTGTAAGCGTTTCATTTAATTATGTTTATATACCTTATTAAAAGGGTATCCAAAATGGATGCCCTTTTTTGCCATGAAAAATAGAGGGGATTTTATCAGCCGATGCTAAGGTCTTAATCAGTTAAGAGGCAATTTAAACAGGATATAAAGTTATAAATAGTAGATATAGGATGTAAGACTGTGAAAAAATATTGATAAAAGAATGGAAAAATGTTATATTATTTTCGTGATAATGACCGAATGAACAATATAGTCATTAGTTATTGTTTGCGTGAAGTAAATATATATTAAAGATTAAGATAGTGAATTTTAAATATATATTGCAGAAGCAAATGAGTTAAATATGTATTTTTCAATCCGTTTTTCACCGAGATAGATAAATAAACGGCATATTCGTCGTAGAGGAGGGCTTGGTAGGCGTGTTAAAATCTTTAAAGGGTGAATTTTTAGCCATAATAAAACATCCTATGATACTCATTTCCATAATAGGGATCATACTGATTCCCTTATTATACAGCGGCACTTTCCTGTGGGCATTTTGGGATCCATATGGGAAGGTGGACCAATTGCCTGTTGCCATTGTCAACATGGATGAGGGTGCGGAGTTCAATGAATCGGAACTTACAATAGGAAAAGATTTAGTCAAGGAGTTAAAGGAAAAGAAGGATTTCGATTGGCATTTTGTCAGTCAAAAAGAAGCAAATGAAGGCCTGAAAAAACAAGATTATTACATGAAAATAGAAATCCCGAAGAACTTCTCCAAAAATGCAACGACCTTACAGGAGGACAATCCGGAAAAACTTGATTTAATTTATACGTCCAATGAAGGGTTCAACTATATTTCCACAAAAATAGGTGACGCAGCTTCGGAGAGAATTAAAGGGGAGGTTTCGTCAGCCGTTACGAAAACCTATGCGGAGTCAATGTTCGATAATTTGAACGAAATGGCTGACGGACTCAAAAATGCCAGTGATGGAGCTGGAGAATTGAAAGATGGAACAGATACAGTGAAGAACGGATCAAATGAACTTGGTGAAGGAATTAACTCTGCTAAAGAAGGTTCCAAAAAAGTCGATGAAGGAATTGATTCCCTTCATTCTGGTTCTGTCGAAATCCATAAAAACCTGGAAAAATTAGCTGAAAAATCATTGACCTTTTCGAATGGGGTCGGTTCGGCAGCTGCAGGATCAAAAGAACTCAATCAAGGGTTACAACAGTTTAGCTCTGGTGTTGGACAAATGAAAGATGGGCAATCCGAGCTTTTGAAAGGAGCCAAGAAATCTGAAGCGGGTACTGGTGAATTGGCCTCTGGCCTGCAACAGTCTTTAGAGGGCTTCAATCAAATCGAAGAAAAGCTGCCCGCTTTGACAGAGGGAGCAAATGGTGTAGCTGCTGGAGCTTCCCAACTTTCAGGTTCATTATCTGAATGGAGTGCAGCATCGAACGAAGCAAAAGCTGGGGCATCTGAAGTTTCAGCAGGTTTGGATGAGGTTATTTCCGGATTGAAACAACAATCTGAAGCTACGGATGATCCTGCAGAGAAAGCGCGTTTGGAGGGAGTGATCACTTCTCTAACCCGGATCAGTGAAGGTAGTAAAGGAGTATCTGAAGGAGTAGGTAAACTATCGGCAAGTGCAACTGAAATTGCTAAGGGCTCAAATAGTCTTAGTGCTGGAGCTAATCAGTTAGGTGAAGGCACAAGTGCAATAAGCGGCGGTTTCACTCAATTGAAGCAAGCTCAGGATAAACTCGCCAATGGGGCGAATGAACTGAAAAATGGTCAAGGTCAATTGGTATCTGGCTTGACAACATTTGGTGATAGTATAGATTCTGCACAAAGTGGGCTTGGACAGTTAACCGAAGGCAGCAATAACTTGGTAAGCGGGCTTGATCAGCTTGAAGATGGCTCCAAGCAATTATCAACTGGAACCTCACAGCTTTCCGAAGGTTCGAAAGGTCTGGTTACAGGAACGGATAAGTTGAAGGAAGGTTCATCAAGCCTTACTAGCGGAATGGGAGAACTGGCGAATGGAGCCATTAAGTTACAAGATGGAATCGCCAAACTTTCAGATGGATCTGCAGAATTACATGACGAATTAAGTGATGGGGCAGACGAAGCAGGCAAGATAAAGTCCAATGATGAAGTATATGACATGTTTGCAAGCCCAGTTAAAGTGGATAAATTACCAATTAATGATGTCCCGAACTATGGCACTAGTTTTGCACCATATTTAATTTCATTAAGTTTATTTATCGGGGCTATCGTTCTGACGATCATTTTCCCGTTAAAAGATCCTGCTGTAAAACCCGCGAGTGGATTTAGCTGGTTTATTAGTAAATACAGTGTCATGGCTCTCATAGGAATCTGTCAAGCCATAATGGTGGACTCGATTTTAATTTTAGGTCTTGGAATCAATGTTACGAGCCTGCCGCTATTTTTTGCAGTAAGCATTCTTGCTAGCTGTACATTCATGGCAATCATTCAGTTCCTGGGTTCGGCCTTTGACAATCCTGGCCGGTTCATAGCATTATTGATCTTGATTCTTCAACTGACCAGCAGTGGCGGAACATTCCCGAATGAATTAGTTCCTGGCTTCCTGCAAGGATTCACACCGTTCTTACCGATGACATATTCTATTAATGCTTTCCGTGCAGTCATCTCAACAGGAGATTATAGCTTCATGTGGCATAATCTTGGCATATTGTCCATATTCCTCGTTGTGGCATTAATATTATCACTTCTTTACTTTATTTATCGGTATAAGAAATTGAACGGCGCATTAAATGAAAAACAGGAAGAAGCAACTGTATAATGATCAAAAAAACAGCGACCCGTCATGGGTCGCTGTTTTTTGATAAATATCAGGTAATAAGTGAAATGCAGGGAAATAAAAGTGCCCCTATAATAACACCCATCGTAAAGAAATGCATTCCTGTTCTCGTGGAATGGGCAATTTGCAATAAAAACATTTTTTTGTTTGGTGTAGCCTGTACAATGAAGTAATTATGCAATCAGCTATACCCTTGTCTTTTGAGAAGCAGGTGCATATTTCTTCATTGGATTTTTTGCAATAACTTCCTTTAAATAAGGATGGCCAGAAGGTCCTGGTTTTCTCATGAGTTCCATTAGGTAAGATATATCGTCCATAGCCCTGTGTGTTTGGAAATTTGTGATATTATGTGCCTGCAATAATGTTAAGAGTTTACCATTCTCAAATCCGTATTGCTTCCAAGGTACATTCCGCATCGTACAGAACCATTTCTGATCATTGATTTCCGGATACATTTGGTAAAGAAAACTTCTATCGAAAGAAGCATTATGTGCGAAAATCGAATCGGTACGGGAAATGAAGGATTTAACTTTTTCATCATGAAAACTTTTTCCTTCTACGGAACTGTACGGAATTCCATGAATTCTATACGCTTGATCATAATTCCTTCTTGCTCCATAGGAGAGGGGCTCCCTTAAAAATGATTCCTGATCAATAAGATTAATAATTTCCCCTGTTTCACTGCTGTATGTAAAGAGTATAAGAGCAAGCTCGATAATTTCATCTGAAGAGGGACGTAAACCAGTTGTTTCTACGTCAAGCACTAAACCTAATCTATTAGACATTTTTTTTCCTCCAGTTGGGTTACATTCTTTTATTATAGCTGAAATAGGATAGCTATTGAAAGTGTAATGAATGTTTTAAAGTAGCATTTTTAACTTGAAAAAGATCAATCATTCCTGCAAATTGGTAGAGTAAGTGAGGACGAATAATGCTAAAAAAAAAGATAGAGTATTGCTTTTTTCAAAGCAATCTCTATCTTTTTTTATCCATAGAAGTTCATAAGCATTGCAAAATGCTTTCCATTTCATGTTCGGCAATTCGTATGAATTCTTCGTTTTTTTGAAGACTGAAAAGGTTCTTGGATTGTTCTATATAGTGCAGTCCTTTTTCAGGTTGTTGAAGATGAACAAGATTCTTACCAGTTAAAAGATGGAGTTCCGCATATAAATATAATGATTCAATCGAATTACAAATGTTGATCCCTTTAAGGGTATAATTTAATGATTCCTGATAATAATGAAGTTCAGTCAATGTTTGTGCCAATCCATGAATGATCTTCAAGATAATGGTGCCTTCCTGATTCACATGGGGAATATTTTCGATAAACTCCAGTGCTTCATTGAAGATGTTGATGGCCTCTTCATAATTCTTCGTTTTAAAATGGATAATTCCGATACTATTTAAAACTTCTATCTCCTGTTGATGAAGAATGACCCGTTTACCCATGGTAATCTGAATGGCCTCATTCAATAATTCTATAGCCCTTTGTTTGTCATTGTACAGATAAAAAAAAGAGATACCTTCATGCCATTTCAAGAATTGATAAAACGATATCGATTTTTCCGGTGCAGTTGCCATTTCTTTTTGGACGATTTCATAAATTGCTTCATAATTACGTGTGCGTTTGTATTTGTTAATCAAAAGTTTAATGGTTTCTATGTAATTATAAATCGGTTCATTTTTGGTGGTGAAGAAATACGGCAGGTCAACTTTAAGTTTAACCGCAAAAAGTGCCAATTCATCAATGGTTGGAGAAGTGATGCTTCTTTCATAATCTGACAGGGCATTAGGTTCACATATATCCTTAGCCAGTTCTTCTCTTGTAAGATTTTGTTTTATTCGTAATTCGTTGATAACAGAGCCAACCTCTATTTTCATTACAATTGCCCCTTTGTACCTATGTCTGAATTCTATTTTAACATAATTTTATTTTTATAAGTACGATAATTGAAAGATAGTATGATATAACTACTTTACATATGTTCTGGAATGACATTTTTTTGAAGTGAAAACTGCAAGACTTCTTTTCTAAATAAAGTGAAAGGTTCCCGTATATTTTGCTAGTTTCTAATAAAGGATAATAGCAAGCTTTAGATTTGGAAAATAAGGATAAAAAAAGGAGGCGGCAATCTGCCGCCTCCAACGTTTTTAATTTCCAATGAATTGCTGGGTCCAATAGTGGGTGTATTTCCCTCCTGTCACATGCCCAATACCAATATGTGTATAGTTCTTGTTCAGAATATTGGCCTTATGTCCAGGGCTGTTCATCCATGATTTCATGACAGCATCCGCACTAGGTTGACCTGCTGCTATATTTTCCCCTGCGTACTTGTAGCTGATCCCAAAGGATTTCATCATTTCGAAAGGCGATCCATAACTGGGGCTTGTATGATTGAAATAATTACTATCTCGCATATCCTCGGATTTCAGAATTGCTACGTGAGAAATGGATGTATCCATTTTAAGGGAAGGGAGGCCCCGTTTTGACCGTTCTTCGTTCACTAAACTAAGGACCTGCTGTTCAACTGATTGACTTTCTTCGCGATTAACTGTGGTGTTGGTAGCGGGAAGATTTATGATTTGTCCGATTCGAATTTGGTTTGCATCGTTTATAGCAGAGTTCGTTTTAAGTAATTCGTCAATGCTGACATCATATTCAGTAGCGATTTTCGTTAAGGTATCTCCTTTTGCCACCTCGTAAGTATTGGCTCCCAGAGCAACTTTTGGAGCTAATAGGGATAGCGACAGTGCTGATAAAAGGATGATTTTCTTCATTTTGATTCCTCCTAGTAGAATATCTGGATTGGAAGTATAGTATGCTATAAAAATAGTTTTGTGTAAAATTAGCTCATTAACATTCCTTACTGGAATGGGAAAAAGGTATCGAATGGGAAGCTGATGTTAAGGGTCCATATAACCCGGAAGTGTGTTAAGAGTAACCAAAATCATAGGGCTTTTTGATAAATTGGAAGAATTATTTCATGTAGAAAAAGAATCATTTTACGTTTGCAGGCCATGTTTGTTAGGGTAAATAATAATAGCTAAAAACGATATAGTTATATGGAACTAATAAATTATCTTAAGGGTGGAGCTTGTATGGATTTAAAGGCAGGGAAAATGTTTTGGAAAGATACATTTGAAGCTAGAAAATATCCAATTTTGGAAGAGGATCTTTCATGTGATGTTTGTATAGTAGGGAGTGGTTCATCGGGGGCGCACTGTGCCTATTTTTTGGCAGAGACGGGTCTGAATGTCGTCCTTATCGATAAACGGGATATAAGTGAAGGAAGTACGCTTGCGAATACTGGACTTTTACAGTATTCAAATGATAAAACATTAACTTCCCTCATCCATAGTTTTGGAGAAGAAGCGGGGACACGACATGTTCAGCTTTGTTTGGACGCCATTCGGACCCTTGAGAAAGAGGTTGTTCCAAGTTTAAAGGAAAATCCGGATTTTAAAATTAGAAAAAGCTTGTACTATGCATCCAATCCAGAGGATGTTTCCAAGGTTAAAGAAGAATATAGTAATCTTAAATCCCGTAATTTTCCTGTTGAATATTATACTAAAAAAGAACTTGGCCGAAAATTTTCGTTTTCAAAAGAAGGAGCGCTGGTTACAGGTAATGATGCCGAAATCAATCCTTATAAACATGCACATTTATTGATTGAAAAGGCATTTTCGAAAGGCGTACGTGTCTATTCAAAAACGAAAATCAATGGGAAGATATTAAAAGAGAATCAAACCCAGTTATTTACCGAAACCGGACACACGATACATGCACAGGCGGTCATCTTCGCAACTGGGTATGAAGCCCAAGAAGAAGTGAAGGATAAAAATGCAGTGATCCTCAGTTCATATGCCATCACAACAAATCAAATAGCCGATCAAGCTAAATGGGATGATAATATGATGATCTGGGAAACGGCACGGCCTTATTTATATGCAAGAAAAACTCTTGACAACCGAATTATCATTGGTGGTCTTGACGAATCTATCGATTATCTGGAGAAGAGGGATTCAATGATTTTGAACAAAAGAGATAAATTATTGAAGCAGCTTATCAATTTGTTTCCAGAATTAGAGAATCGGGTCAGGGCTGATTATTATTGGGGAGCTTTTTTTGGTGAGACCCATGATGGTTTACCGACAATAGGAATATATCCTAACCATCCTAATTGTTATTTCTTATTAGGTTATGGCGGTAATGGGACGGTTTATAGTGTCATCCTCTCACAAATCATCAGGGATTTGATTACAAAGGGAGGGCATGAGGACTCGGCATTGTATGTTAAGGAAAGGAATTTTTCAAAAAGTATTGTCCACTAAGACAGGTATCTCTTCTTCAAGAATAGAATAAAGTAGACAGCTGAATATACCGGGGGGATACTTCGATGTGGTTAAAGGAATTGGAAACAGAAAGGCTGCGTTTAATCGAAATAGGTCACCATCATGCTGAAAGTCTGTTTGAAATTCTCTCTAAAGATGAAGTGACCAAATATGATGGAATAGAAAGTTTAATCCGAGTTGAAGATGCCCGCCGCTTAATCGACTCGTTTAAAAGTGCTTATATAAACAAACGTGGGCTGCGGTGGGGAGTCATTTTAAAGGATTCAGGCAAATTCATCGGAACTGTTGGCCTGAACCAATTGAGCCTTGCGAACAAACGGGCCGAAATAGGATATGAAATCCATCCCGAATATTGGAGGAATCAGTTTACGTCTGAAGCCGTCAACGAAGTATTGGGTTATTGCTTTGAAGAATTGGGCCTAAAAAGAATTGCGGCATTAACTTTCAAGGATAATATTGCATCCAGAAACCTATTGAAGAAATTTGGATTTAAAGAGGAAGGCACCCTTCGAAGTTATTTATTTCTTCGGGATCAATCCCATGATGCACTGGTATTTTCCTTGTTAAGCTCAGAGTTTTTCCAGTTAAGACAACAAATTATTCAGGAATCAAATAGATTATAGTTTAGTATTAGAACATTGCAGCTGGCCAATAAGGCCAGTTTTTATTTGTGGGATTTCTCTCCCATTAGGATCAATTTATATCACTAAAGGACAATATACATATTTTTCATGTTAAAATTAGAATAAGGATTCATTAATCAGTCCGGATGGACATAAAAAGGAGCAAAATCATTGTGAAGATATTATTTCCGTTGCTTGCGGTCCTAGGCGGAATCACCATTGCCATACAAGGTCAAATCAATGGTGGGCTAGGGAAAAAAGTGGGAGTCATTGAAGCCTCTTTCATATCTTTTGGAATCGGGACACTCGCTTTATTATTTATTGTTTTGTTCGCGGGAAATGGAAACATATCTGCCATCGCGTCTGTTCCAAAATGGCAATTGATAGGCGGACTCTTAGGGGCTATTTATGTCATTGTGATGGTATTGGTCGTCCCTCAGATTGGAGTGGCACCAGCATTGGCAGGGGTAATCGCAGGGCAGATACTGATTGGGGCAGTCATTGACCATTTCGGTTTATTTGGAGGCGTACGGATCCCATTGGATGTGAAAAAGGTGACAGGCATTTGTTTGCTTTTCGTGTCATTATATTTATTTAATCATAAATGAAGAAGGGGCATTATCATTGGATTTGACGCGTACTTATAGGTGAGGAACTGAAGGAATATCTCTATTCCCACATAGTTATTATCCATTATTTGGGGTATGGTTGAAAAGACCTGAATATTATATGGAGAAAAAATGTTATTCTGATAAAGTTTAATGTTTGTTAGTAAATGGTTTGCTAGGAACGTGGCCTTAGCAACCGACCCGGCTCAAATTATTAGAATATTTAGAAAAAAACTGACGGGCGAACTTATATGAATACTGGTATAAATGTGTTTGAAAAAACAACTGCAAGTCGGCAGTCTTTTTACTTATCATTCCTATTTACCTAGTATCTAGATCGAATTGATTAGCAAATAAATACTATCTTGTGAAAAAGTACTCATCGGTTTATTGATTTTTTGATTTATTCGTAATATACTTAAAATTCAACATCTTTAATTCGAGGTATAGTACCCTTAGCGAGGTTGAAAAGAGGCTGATTTTTTCACTAGTAAACTGCATTAATGCTTTTTTAGGGAGAAATATGCATTTATGCAAACGGTTCGCTAGTTGTTTTTGGTGGATTCCTGTCATGAATGGTTCTAACTTTCCTCGCTGACATTATTATGTACTATACGGAAGATTAATAGGTGCTAGAAGGATAATCTCTTAAATGGGAATATTCTAAGAAAGAATAAAGATAGGGGGAATATTTTTTGAAAAAGTCTAAATTTTCAGTGCTTGCTCTTCTTATGGCCATCATGCTAATGCTTGCGGCATGCAACGGCGGTTCGAAGGAAACTTCGAATGAAAAGGAAGGCGGCTCGGGTGACTCATCCGGATCAAAAGTATTAAACGTAAACAACTCAAGTGAACCTGGTTCGCTTCACCCTGCCAATGCGCAAGGTACTCATGAATCATGGATCCTTGAACATACGTTTGAGGGACTGACGAAGAAAACGGAAGAGGGCAAAATCGTACCTGGTTCTGCGGAATCATGGGAAATCAGTGAAGATGGATTAACTTGGACATTCAAATTGAAAGATGGTTTGAAATGGTCAAATGGAGATCCGCTTACAGCGACTGACTTCGAATATGCTTGGAAATACGCTTTGAAACCGGAAACAGCTGCTGATTATGCCTACCAACTTTATTATCTTAAAGGCGGGGAAGCATACAACAGTAAGAAAGGGAAGGAAGAGGACGTAGGAGTTAAAGCGACAGACGAACATACGTTAGTGGTCACTTTGGAACAGCCTACACCATACTTCCTTGACTTGACTTCTTTCTATACTTTCTATCCAATCAATAAAAAGGTGCAGGAAGAAAACCCAAAATGGGCTTTGGATGCAAAGACACACGTTTCGAACGGTCCGTTCAAATTAACGGAATGGAAACATAAAGAAAGCCTGAAAATCGAAAAGAATGAAAATTACTACGATAAAGATAAAATCAAATTGGATGCGGTTAACTTTGCTCTAATTGAAGATGAAAATACAGCATGGCAAATGTATCAGAGTGGTGAATTGGATATTGCTTATCCACTGCCAGTGGACGTGCAAGGTCAATTGGTTAACTCTGGCGACAAAGAATTCAAAAACGGCGCAGAACTTGCTGTTTACTATTACAACTTCAATACGAAAGTAAAACCTTTCAACAATGCGAAGGTCAGGAAAGCGCTTTCGATGGCTATCGAACGTAAAAAAATTACCGAAAATGTTGCTCAAGGCGGTCAAAAGCCTGCATTTGGTGTAATCCCTCCGGGAATTCCTGACGCAACTGGTGATTTCCAGGAAAATACAGGCGACCTATTTAAGGAAAACGTAGCTGAAGCAAAGAAATTGTTAAAAGAAGGTCTTGCTGAAGAAGGCATGAAAGAATTACCTGAGTTTTCAATTTTGTATAACACATTAGATTCCCATAAGAAAATTGCTGAAGCCGTTCAAGGGATGTGGCGTGATAACCTAGGTGTTGAAGTGACACTTGAAAATGCAGAATTCCAAGTTAAGCTAGATCGTGAAAAAGCCGGCGACTTTGAAATTTCCCGTGCAGGATGGGTTGGTGACTATGTTGACCCGATGACCTTCATGCTTTGGGAAACTGACGGAGCATATAATGATGCAGGTTGGTCCAACAAAGAATATGATAGTTTATTAAAAAAGGCAAAATCTACAATGGAACCAAAAGAGCGTATGGCTGCTTTACATAAAGCAGAGGAAGTTCTGATTGAAGAAATGCCGATCCTTCCGGTTTACTTCTATACAAAACCATATATGGTTAAATCGAATGTTACTGGAGTCTATGCTCCGATTAACGCTTATCCGAACTTTATTTACGCGGATAAAAAGTAAGAGAGTGATAAAAGTGAAATGGGAGGTATGTCCGATTAAGGACATACCCCATTTTTCAATTGCGAATTTGAATATTTCATGAATTCATTTCCGTTTTCAACTCCTTAGAAAATCGATGATTGGGGTGATTACCATGTTGAGATATACATTAAATCGTTTTAAATGGGCGATTATTACTTTGTGGGCAGTTATTACATTAACGTTCATCATAATGCATACGATTCCGGGAAATCCATTTGCGAAAGAAGGAGCTATGCCTCCTGCTGTTTATGAAAACCTTCAAGTCCACTATGGATTGGACAAGCCGTTGTTGACCCAATATGGGAATTATTTATTGGAAGTCGTTCAATTTGATTTTGGTCCTTCATTGAAATCCTCATCCATTTCTGTGAATGATTACATTTTGAAGGGATTTCCAGTGTCCTTGCACTTAGGGGCACAGGCATTGGTGATTGCCATCTTCTTTGGGCTAATTTTGGGTGTAGTGGCTTCACTGAAAAGAAATAAATGGCCCGACTATTTATCAATGGTCATTGCCATCGTAGGAATCTCAGTTCCTAACTTTATCCTGGCGACTATTTTAATCAATTATTTCGCGATAAAGTGGAATATATTCCCTGTAGCTACATGGGCGACATGGCAGCATACCATTTTACCTTCCATTGCCCTTTCGATGATGCCGCTTGCTTTCATCGCGAGATTGATGCGGACAAGCATGCTTGAAGTAATGGGGCAGGATTACATTTTGACAGCTAAGGCCAAAGGATTGAAACGGAGCGGCGTCATAATCAAACATGCGATTCGGAATGCATTATTGCCGATTATAACGATTCTGGGCATCCTTACGGCTAATATCGTGACAGGAAGCTTCATCATTGAACGTATTTTTGGTATTCCGGGCATGGGAGATATGTTCGTAAAGGGAATATCCAACAGAGACTACCCGGTCATTCTTGGTTCCACAATTGTGTATAGTGCGGTGCTTATCCTATTGATATTCATTGTTGATATAGCCTATACGTTGATTGATCCTAGAATTAAAGTGACGGGGGAGAAGAAATAATGGCAGATAAAGTGCATTTAACCGAAGATATGTTCCAACCCGCAGAAGACAACTTTAAGGAAGCTGAAAAAATAGCCAGACCTACAGTTTCATATTGGTCTGACGTCTGGCGTCGGTTTAAAGAAAATAAGCTGGCGATGACGGGACTTGTTCTTATAGTCCTCTTAGTCTTGATGGCGATTTTTGGTCCGTATATTAACGGATATACCTATTATGGTCAAGATTTCGAGAAAAAGAATCTTAGCCCAAATAGCGAGCATTGGTTTGGAACGGATTCATCAGGTAGGGATCTATTTACGCGAGCTTGGTATGGTGCGAGGATATCCTTGTTCATTGGATTGATGGCAGCGCTGATCGACTTTTTAATTGGTGTCCTATATGGCGGGATTTCAGCCATTCGCGGTGGGCGCACAGATAATATCATGATGCGGTTTGCCGAGGTGATCTATGCGATCCCATACTTATTGATGGTTATCTTAATGATGGTCGTATTAAAACCTGGTATTCTGCCGATCATCATTGCGATGTCGATTACGGGGTGGATTCCGATGGCTCGACTTGTACGCGGACAGGTATTACAACTTAAAGAGAATGAATATATCCATGCTGCAACAATCTCTGGAGCCAACACGAGCTGGACTTTAAGAAAACATATGATTCCAAATACAATGGGACCGATCCTTGTCAATTTAACGTTGACTGTACCTACTGCTATTTTTGCCGAAGCTACACTTAGCTTTTTGGGATTGGGAGTGCCAGCACCTCAGGCAAGCTGGGGAACATTGACAAGTGATGCCCTGGGAAGCATTCTGGTAGGAAATTTCTATCAACTTTTAATTCCTGCAATATTGATTTCCTTAACCATGTTCGCGTTCAATGTGGCTGGTGACGGATTGCAGGATGCCCTGGATCCAAAACTTCGGAAATAAATGAGTCCTAACATAAAGATTTGATATTACTAGAATAGGAGGGACGATGATGGAGAACCTATTAGAAGTCAATGATTTACACATCACCTTCCATACTTATGCAGGAAAAGTGCAAGCGGTTCGCGGCGTGAACTTTGATATAAAAAAAGGGGAAGCCGTTGCCATTGTTGGGGAGTCCGGATGCGGCAAAAGTGTTACAGCGAAATCTATCATGAGATTATTGGAAACACCTCCAACAGAGTATGGAAAAGGGTCGATTAACTTTGGCGGTAAGGACCTGCTGAAAATAAGTGAAAAGGACATGCAGAAGATTCGCGGAAATGAAATCAGCATGATTTTCCAGGATCCGATGACTTCACTCAATCCAACGACAAAAATCGGCAGCCAGATCATGGAAGGTATTTTAAAGCATAATAAAAACATGCCCCGAAATGATGCATATGAACGGGCGTTGGAAACGCTCAAACTGGTAGGTATACCTCAGCCGGAAAAAAGGATGCAGCAATATCCGCATGAGTTTTCAGGTGGTATGCGCCAAAGGGCGATGATCGCAATGGCCCTTGCTTGTGAACCGAAATTGCTGATTGCCGATGAACCTACAACAGCATTGGATGTAACGATACAAGCACAAATTTTGGAACTGATGAAAGATATCCAACGAAGAATGGATACTTCCATCATTTTAATCACTCATGATTTAGGTGTGGTTGCGGAAACATGTGAACGGGTAGTCGTCATGTATGCAGGCAAGGTCGTGGAGACGGGGGCGGTAGAAGCTATATTTTCAAGCCCGCAGCATCCATATACAAGAGGGCTGCTTAAAACGGTGCCAAGGCTAGATATGGAAAAAACGGCTCCGTTGGTTCCGATTATCGGATCACCACCGGATTTATTGGATCCGCCAAAAGGGTGCCCGTTTTATCCAAGATGTGAATCAGCAATGAAAGTGTGCAAAGACCATGATCCGGAGCTTGAAGTAGTGAAAGAAGGTCAGACAGCCGCATGCTGGCTGCACCACCCAATGGCAAAGGCGGCACAGGTACAAGCACGGACTAATGTATAAAGGAGGAGAACCAATGGTTTCACTGAAAAATAAGGTCGTAAAAGAAATGACGGACAACGAAAATTCTCCTCTTGTTGAAATAAAGAATCTGAAAAAGTACTTTCCTATTGGTTCTCAATCGCTGAAAGCGGTGGATGGTTTGGATCTCAAAATCTATCCAGGGGAAACTGTCGGTCTTGTCGGGGAAAGCGGCTGCGGAAAATCGACAGCAGGCCGTACAATCACTCGTCTTTATGAACCGACAGATGGAGAAGTTCTTTTTCAGGGGAAAAATGTTTTCGATTACAAACCTGGGGAAATGTCACATATCCGCCGTGAAATACAAATGATTTTCCAAGATCCCTATGCATCCTTGAACCCAAGGATGAAGGTGGAGGAATTGATTGGGGAGCCACTTGCCATTCATGGGATATCAAAAGGTAAAGAGCGAAGAAAACGGGTGGAAGACTTGTTAAAGCTGGTTGGATTAAGTCCGGAACATATCACTCGTTTTCCCCATGAATTCAGTGGGGGACAACGCCAGCGTATTGGAATTGCAAGGGCTTTGGCTTTAAATCCTAAATTCATCGTTTGTGATGAACCAATTTCTGCCTTGGATGTTTCAATACAGGCTCAAGTGGTCAACTTATTAAAAGAGCTTCAAAAAGAAATGGGATTGACTTATTTATTCATCGCGCATGATTTATCAATGGTCAAGTATATTTCAGATCGAATTTTAGTCATGTACCTTGGAAGAATGATGGAACTTTCGGATAGTGATTCTTTAACGAAAGATCCGCTTCACCCATACACACAGGCTTTGCTTTCTGCGGTGCCGATACCAGACCCGACTATTAAACGGGAAAGAATCGTACTTAAAGGTGATGTACCAAGTCCCATCAATCCGCCGAGCGGCTGTGTATTTCGAACTCGCTGCCCTAAAGCGATGGAGATATGCTCCAGTGCTGTACCTGAATGGAAAGAACAAAAACCAGGGCATTTCGTTGCTTGTCATTTATATTGGTAAACAAAAAAACCAGTTGCATTTGCAACTGGTCTTTTTTACACACTTATGTAAAATGTTATTTGAATAGGAGCGATTATCCTGAAGATTTGAATTATTTATCAGGATGTCAAAATAAATTACTAGGAATCTGAAAATAAAACATATAATATGTAATTATATGTAAAAATTAACTTCTATAGAATTTTTTCGATTTGTGAGAGAAGGAGGGATTGTTAGTGTATTCCACGATAACTAGTGAAATCGTCGATCGTGTCATGATTGTTACTCTTAATCGTCCTGAGAAAATGAATGCTTTCAATGAAAAAATGTGTGAAGAGATGATTCACGCTTTTAATGAAGCGGACGAAAATGATGACGTACGAGCCGTCATTTTAACTGGCGCTGGAGATGCTTTTTGTGCGGGGATGGATTTGGAAAAAGGTGCAGAAACCTTTATGGATCACACTCCTTTGGTTGAATATCGCGATGCAGGGGGAATGCTGTCATTACGGATTTTTGAGATGAAAAAACCTATGATAGCCGCCATTAATGGAGCGGCAGTCGGGATAGGGATAACAATGACTTTGCCCATGGACATTAGAATTGCTTCATCAAATGCAAAAATGGGCTTTGTATTTGCGAGGCGGGGGATAACCATGGAGGCATGCAGCGGCTGGTTCTTACCTAGGCTCGTCGGAATGGGTAAAGCTTCCGAATGGATTTTTACCGGCAGGATGATTTCGGCCAGTGAAGCAATTGAGGGAAGGTTGGTAAATAAGATCGTTGAGCCAGACGAATTGATGTCGGCTGCAATGGAAATTGCAACCGACATTGCGGAAAATACATCTTCCGTCTCTGTGACGCTATCCCGGCAGTTAATGTGGACGATGCTCGGTGCGAACCATCCTGTTGAATCACACAAAATAGAATCGAAAATGATTCATTGGACCGGAAAACAAGCGGATGCACTCGAAGGGATTGAAGCTTTCCTTAAAAAAAGGAAAGCCGAATTCAAAATGAAAAGCAGCACTGATATGCCACCGTTTTATCCATGGGGAACGGACCGAACCTATGAAGTGGAGAAGAAATGAATGGGGTAATATCAGGGAATCCAGGGCTTCGGAAGTGCGTGATAATTTTTACTTTTCGGATAAATTAGGGTTTCTATTCCTAGTGTGTTATACTGAGTTTACCATTTACTAAACTTGTTTCATGTTCCCTATTCCATGTGAATAGGGTTTTTTTATGATTGCTTTTTCAATAAAAAAACAGACCCTACAAGTAGGGTCCGTTATATTGTATTTAAAATTACGCTTTTTGAACGTTAGTAGCTTGGGGTCCACGTTGACCTTGCTCAACTTCAAAAGTAACTTCTTGACCTTCGTCTAATGATTTGAATCCTTCGCTTTGGATAGCTGAGAAATGTACGAATACATCGTCTCCGTTTTCGCGTTCGATGAAGCCAAATCCTTTTTCTGCGTTAAACCATTTTACTTTACCTTGTTCCATTGTTGTTGCCTCCTAGTGTGAATCCACACATTGTGTTACTACCCTTGCTCAATCATTAGACGAAAAGTTTTTCACTTATCAATCTTCCCGAACAAAAATAATTCTTTTTAAATATAACAGATAATGTCGGAGTCTGCAAGCTAACAAAGGAAGATTATTTATGTGCACAGGCAATGAATAATTCTTGATACCCATGATTTTCCTCCTGGGTGTGCTTGCCGTGACATTAAATTGACCCCAGAAACACGGAATATGTTCGAAAAAAAGAATTCAAGTTAATCAATCGCAAATTGTTGTTGTGGACATCTCATCTACAAATTTTTCCGGTTTATGACGCATTCCTAATACGGTCATCCCAAAAGACTTGGCAATTTTTGAAGTTTCCTGTCCAATTTTTCCAGAAAAGAACTCATTCAAATTTTGGCTTATTATGAGTTTTTACCCCCTGCATCATTCTTTTCCGAATCATTCGTAAGTTTCGATAATATTTTAAATGGGACAGCGAGTGCTTAACAATCTTGCTATAATACTAGTAATCAATGGAATGGGGTGTATTCATGAACGTGAAAGACATATAGGGACAGCTGCCTACTATGGAATCAAAACGCTTGGTAATGAGGAAAGTCACCATGAATGATGCCGAAGACATGTTCGCTTATGCATCCAACAGTGAAGTTTCCCGTTATGTCACATGGGAAGCTCATCGTTCCCTAAGTGATACAAAAGATTTTATCCGATTTATCCTACAAAATTATGAGGATAAGAAAATTGCTCCATGGGGCATAGAACACAAGCAAAGTGGTAAGTTGATTGGTACGATTGATTTTGTTACATGGCAGGTTGATCATCATAGTGCAGAAATCGGATATGTGCTTGCACCCGAATATTGGGGGAGTGGCTTGATGACGGAGGCAGCTCAAAAGATAATCGCTTTTGGCTTTGAAAATATGAACCTAGTTCGAATACAAGCACGGTGCTTCGTTGAAAATTTGGGTTCAGAGCGAGTCATGCAAAAGTCTGGCATGTCTTTCGAGGGAATCATCAGAAAAGGAATGTTTGTTAAGGGAAAACATCAAGACCTAAAGCTATATTCCATCATAAAATGATGGCTGTGAAGTCAGCTGATCAAAGAGATAATAATAAGGAAATATACATCGGCTTTGAAAGCCTGAATTTCTGTTCATGATTATTATGAATATGGAAAAATGAAAAACAAACAATATGTGCAAATATTGAATAAAAAACTATACAAAACGTCTAATGAAAAAAGTCGATTTGAAAAATATAATGAAACTATGAAATCGTGTTGAAATGGAGGGTATAATAATGGCAGTTATCAATGATGTAGAAACGTTGAAAAATTATATCGGTGGCAAATGGGTGGAATCCACAACTTCGAAACATGAACAAGTGCCTAATCCGGCAACAGGGGAAGCATTGGCAATCGTTCCCCTTTCGACAAAGGAAGATGTAAACCAAGCTGTGCACGTTGCTAAAAAGGCTTTTAAAGAATGGAAAAAGGTGGCCGTTCCAAAAAGAGCCCGCTTCTTATTCCGTTACCAGCAATTATTGATAGAACATTGGGATGAGCTTGCAAAGCTGGTCACTATCGAAAACGGAAAAAGCTATACAGAAGCATATGGTGAGGTTCAGCGTGGGATTGAATGCGTAGAGTTCGCAGCAGGTGCGCCTACATTGATGATGGGCAGTCAGCTACCTGATATTTCCCCAGGCATTGAATCTGGCATGTATCGGTATCCAATGGGTGTCGTTGCCGGGATTACACCGTTTAATTTCCCGATGATGGTGCCATGTTGGATGTTCCCGCTGGCAATAGCTTGTGGAAATACGTTTATCTTAAAACCTTCAGAACGGACACCGCTTTTAGCCAACCGTCTTGTGGAATTATTGACAGAAGCCGGAGTTCCGGATGGGGTTGTCAATATTGTCCATGGAGCCCACGATGTCGTGAATGGGATTTTGGAACATGAAGACATTAAAGCGGTATCATTTGTGGGATCCCAGCCTGTCGCAGAGTATGTATACAAAACGGCAGCTGCCAATAAAAAACGTGTCCAGGCTTTATCAGGAGCGAAAAATCATTCAATCGTCATGCCTGATGCGAATTTGGATAATGCGGTAACGAACATAACGAATGCCGCTTTCGGTTCTGCAGGCGAGCGCTGCATGGCTGCATCAGTGGTTGTTGCGGTGGGGGAAGTGGGAGATTCGCTCGTTGAAAGATTAAAGGCTGCAGCGGATGATATCAAGATTGGAAATGGAATGGATAAGGACGTTTTCCTGGGACCAGTGATCCGTGATACTCATAAAAAGAGAACTGAACAATATATTGAAATCGGGGAAAAAGAAGGTGCCGTCCTCCTTCGTGATGGCAGGCATGAAGGCGATCAGGAAAATGGCTATTACGTTGGACCGACCTTATTTGATCATGTGAAAACAAATATGAAAATTTGGAAGGATGAAATTTTTGCCCCTGTCTTATCCATAGTACGGGTTAATACCCTTGAAGAAGCAATCGAATTGACCAATCAATCCGAATTTGCCAATGGTGCCTGCCTCTATACGGATAGTGCAAAAGCCATCCGGGAATTTCGCGAAGAAATTGATGCAGGTATGCTTGGTATTAACCTTGGGGTACCCGCGCCAATGGCATTCTTTCCATTTTCCGGATATAAAAGTTCATTTTATGGGGATCTTCATGCCAATGGGAAAGACGGCGTTGAATTTTACACTAGAAAGAAAATGTTAACGGCAAGATACTGATAGGAAATTGGGGGTCGACACAAATTGTGGTCGGCCTTCATTTATAAATTATTTTAGGAGGAGTGTACCTTATGCAAGTTGAAAAACAGGGTCAGGATCTTAAAGCGATGGATGGTAAATATGTATGGCATCATATGAAAGGGGCTGAATCCAGCCCTGGAGCAATGGTGATCAAAAACGGGCAAGGAGCATGGATAACGGATGTTGATGGGAATCGTTTCCTGGATGGGATGTCAGGTTTATGGTGTGTCAACGTTGGGTATGGCCGCACGGAATTGGCTGATGCGGCTTACGAGCAGCTGAAGGAACTTCCTTATGCCCCTTTAACGAATAGCCACATCCCTGCCATTAAGCTAGCAGAGAAATTAAATGAATGGCTTGGTGGGGATTATGTGATTTTCTTCTCTAACAGCGGTTCGGAAGCGAATGAGACTGCTTTTAAAATTGCGCGGCAGTATCATCAGCAAAAAGGTGAACATGGACGTTATAAATTCATTTCCCGTTATCGCGGCTATCATGGAAATTCAATGGGCGCCCTGTCAGCCACCGGGCAGGCACAGCGAAAATATAAATATGAACCACTCGCCCCAGGATTTCTTCATGTATCACCGCCAGATTCTTACCGAAATCCAGAGGATGAAAGCGGAGAAAAAAGTGCAGCGGAAATTGAACGGACCATTACATGGGAGTTGAGCGAAACGGTGGCTGCGGTCATCATGGAACCAATCATCACTGGGGGCGGAATTTTGATGCCGCCTGATGGTTATATGAAACGTGTCAAGGAAATTTGTGAGAAAAATGGTGTCCTTCTCATTTCGGATGAGGTCATTTGCGGGTTTGGCCGTACCGGTAAGAAGTTCGGATTTATGAACTATGATGTAAAACCAGACATCGTAACAATGGCTAAAGGAATCACGAGCGCTTACCTGCCATTATCCGCTACAGCAGTCAAACGTGAAATTTATGAAGCGTATATTGGCTCAGACGTTTATGACCGCTTTCGACATGTAAATACATTTGGCGGCAATCCGGCTGCCTGTGCCCTTGCTTTGAAGAATATTGAAATATATGAAAATGAAAAACTTATAGAACGGTCTAAGGAGCTAGGTCTACGCTTTCTGCAAGAGTTTGAAGAAATCAAATCTCACCCGAATGTTGGGGATGTACGTGGCAAAGGTTTGTTGGTAGGCATTGAACTAGTGGAAGATAAACTGACAAAACAACCGATCGAACTTACCAAAATCAATAAAGTGATTGCTTCATGCAAAGAAAAGGGTCTGATCATAGGTAAAAATGGTGATACAGTAGCAGGTTTCAATAATGTCCTGACCCTTGCTCCCCCACTTAGTATAACTGAAGAGGATTTTTCATTCATCATAACGACTGTAAAGCGAACGCTAGCTGAACTATAAAAATAAAGTGGTGGAAAAAACTGAAAATTCAGCATTTGAACGAATTTCTGTATGTATTAGTTGATATTCATTATTTATTTAAGAAGATTGCATCCATACTTTGCTTATTAAATGAGACTGCTGTTTAATTTTAGCACCGTTCAGAACTTGGACGGTGCTTTTGGCAATGATCTAGGAAAAAGGAGCGGGAAAGGATTCTATTGCGACCTTAGGGGACATTTTGGAATCGTTTTCCTTGCTAAGTTAAAGCGGATGTTCGAAAATGGAATGATAAGGAGTTGCAGAAGATCAATACTATCCGGCAGAAGAGGTGAGGGAAATGAATAATGAAGATATAACAAAAAAACTGACATTACATATCCCTGAAATTTTAGGGAGTGGGAATTTTTCAAAGTATGCTGTATTGGTACCGCTTATAGAGAAAGAAGATGGAATTCATGTTCTTTTCGAAGAGCGTTCACACAAACTGAGAAGGCAGCCGGGGGATATATGTTTTCCGGGCGGGAAAATAGACAAGCTGGACCGTGATGAACAGGATGCTGCCTTAAGGGAAACATATGAGGAACTTAATTTGAGAAAAGAAGATATCGAAAATGTCTTTCCAATCGATTATTTGGTATCTCCATTTGGGATGATTGTCTATCCATATGCAGGATTTGTTCGTAACCATCAACGGATCATACCTAATCCAGCTGAGGTAGAAACCGTTTTTACGGTCCCCCTATCCTTTTTCATGGAAAAACCTCCAGAGATTTATCATGTCAAATATAAGGTGGAACCGCATGACAACTTTCCTCATGATTTAGTAGTTGGCGGGGAGAATTATAAATGGCAGCCAAAACAGATGGAAGAATATTTTTACATATATAATGAACGTGTAATCTGGGGGATGACGGCGAAAATCCTTACCCATTTTATTGAAATTCTTCGTTAGACCCTTCTAAAGCACCTTTTTTTCTAGATGGATTTCTATTAAACTTAAATTATGGTAAAAGTTAGGTTTTAATAGAAGCGGGGGGATGAGTGGATGAAGTATAGTTTTGAAGTACTTGAAAAAGAACGGGAAATGGCAATGGCTGCACTTGTGAACTTCAATGAAAACCGCGAATACTATGATGAAACCAAGGATCAGGAACTTAAGCTGGCATACTATAAAGATGGTTCTTTGGACCGGGAAGGATTGAAGGACCTACTTGTGGCAACCCATAAAAACCAGCTGAACTACTCACCACATCGTCATGTTTACCCTTGGGTGGACTTACAGGAAAATGGCCAGTTGAAAAGCCTGTATTCCGGTAAAGGGATGGACCCTGTACGAGTCATTGAGGAAGATATCCGTATACTGGAAGTGGTATCAAGAGGCATAGAATCAACAAATACGGAGAACATTCTCGTTAATTGTGAACATGTCGTACCTCAATCATGGTTCGATAAAAAAGAACCGATGAGGGGGGATTTGCATCATCTGTTCGCCTGCGAACCAACATGTAACAGTAGCCGGAGTAACTATCCATACCATGATTTTAAGGATTATATCCCTGAAAAATCGGCGGCCGGTATAAAAGCGGGCTGCGGGAAATCAGAGGAGGGTAAATTCGAGCCTGAATACGGAAAAGGCATCGTGGCGAGGGCTACTTTATACTTTTTACTCAGATATGAGGGCATCATCGATAGCGGCAATATTGACTTGGAGCTGCTTATGGAATGGCATCGGCTTTTTCCGGTCAGCACTTATGAAAAACATAGAAACCAGGCTATACATGAAATGCAGGGTAATCGTAATCCATATATAGATTTTCCCGAAATGGCGGAGAAATGGAATTAAAGAAGGATAACAAAAAAAGGATTGAAGCTGCTGTGATACAAGCTTCAATCCTTTTTATTATCGATTATAAGAATTTTACGCAAACAGGGAAGGGAACTTGAACATCTTTTTGCAGTAATGTTAACTTTCCATCATGTTCATTTCGGGCATATAGTGTCAGGTTTCCTGATTGTTCATTAGAAGCAATCAGGAATTTTCCGCTAGGATCCAATGAAAAATCACGTGGCCAATTTCCTTCGGTAGAAACCAGTTCCACGAATGCCAGTTTGCCTGTTTCTTGATTGATTTGGTAAACGGCAATACTATCATGTCCGCGGTTTGCAGCATATATGAATTGCCCGTCATCTGAAATGTGAATGGCGCTTCCTTGGTTATTTTCCTTGAAATCTTCCGGGACGGATCGAACCGTTTGTAATTCAGAAAAGCTTCCGGTTTGACTATCGAAGCTCAAAGCAATGATTTCTGGTACAAGTTCTGCCATAACATACGCAAATTTGCCGTTTGGGTGGAAAGTCAAGTGCCGTGGTCCGCTGCCGGAAGAAACAGATAAGCTGCTTACTTCTTCCAAAACCCCATTATCTATTTTATAGGTTATTACTTTATCTATTCCGAGGTCTACAACAGCAATGAACCTTTCATCCGGTGTGAACCCGGCGAAGTGAGTGTGCGCTTTTTCCTGACGTTCTTCGTTCGGTCCTTTACCCTCATGATGAACAGTGGATGATACGGGCAAAGGGGTCGCATCGTCATGAAGAGGATATGATTCAATCACACCTTCTCCATAACTGGAAGTGATCAAGACCTGTTTCTTGCTGTCTACACTTATATGGCAGGAAGAACCATTTGGTGTCAGTTGTTTGCCCAAGAAGGTAAGCTCACCTGATTCTTCATTGATCGAATAGGCTGAAACTCCACCGCTGCCCGCTTCTTTTAAAATGGCGTAGAGATTCTTCTTGTCCTGGCTGATGACGACATAAGTCGGATCGGTTAATTCTGCTGCAAGAACCGGTGTACTGAGTTTTCCTTCTGCTGTATCTAAAGTAAAGCGGTAAATACCTTTACTGTTTTCTTTTGTGTAAGTGCCTATGTATCCAATTATGGTTCGTTTATCATGTTTTGCCATATTTATCTCCTCCAAGAAAGATTTGTGTTTAATTTTATTTTAACATAGATGATACCCATTATATCCTTTTCCCGGTTTAAGTCGAGTTGGAACCTGATTCATTTAGAAATTACTGGGGTAAGAAGAAAAAAACCCCGACTAGGGGGTCAAATTTTATCGACTGGTTTTGATGCTTCAATAGGAATATGCCTAAACTCGGAAACTGAAAATAAACCCTGATCCGTCAGTTTAATTTCAGGGATGACAGGCAACGCCAAGAATGCAAGTGTAAGGAAAGGGTTGAAATGCCTGTTGGCACCCAGTTTCAATAGGGCTCCATCGATTTTTTTCAACGAAAGGACTACATCCATATAATTCCATTCACTCATCAATCCGGCTATCGGAAGGGGAAGTGAAGCGAGTATTTCCCCATTTTGGATTACGGCCAATCCGCCCTGCATTTTTTTTATTTCATTTGCTGCCAAAAGCATATCTTGATCATTCGTCCCCGCAATGATCAAATTATGTGAATCATGGGCTACTGTCGTGGCAATTGCGCCTGAATTCAAACCGAGCCCTTTGACGATTCCTAGACCTACTTGTTTGGTCAAATGATGCCGTTCAATTACAGCAAGTTTTATATGATCAACATGTTCGGAGAACCGGAATAGTCCATCCTGATTAAGTGTAACCGGTTCAATCGAATGCTTTGTAATCAAGCTGTTTGGAGTTATCTCAATAATATTAGCGAACTTATTTTTAAAAGGTATCGCCAAATCAACTTCCGTTATTTCATGAAATTGAACGGAGTGCTTCAACCCGTCGTCAATGGCAAGTTCCTTATCAGGTGGAAAGTTAAGTAAACGATTATTTTGAACGATAAGCTTTCCCTCTTTAAAGACCGAGTGAATGATGAGTGAATCAAGGTCATCCAATATAAGGAAGTCCGCCTTGTATCCAGGTGCTATCGCACCAGTTTCCTTTAAGCCAAAACATTCTGCTGCATTAATGGTCCCCATTTGAATGGCGGTAATTGGCGGGACACCTGTTTTTATGGAAAGTCGAACGTTGTGATCAATACTCCCTTCAGATACAATATCGTCAAGGTGCCGGTCATCGGTGACGAATAAACAACGTCGGGAGTTCCTCTCATTTATAACTGGAATCAGGTTTTTTAAGTCTTTGGCAACGGTGCCTTCCCTGATCATAAGATACATTCCTTTGCGCAGTCTTTCTTTTGCCTCTTCCGCTGTAGTGCATTCATGATCCGTTTTAATGCCTGCACACATATAAACATCGAGCTGTTGTTCGGATAATCCTGCTGCATGGCCATCGATGCTTTTGCCTAGTTTATTAGCATCGTATATTTTTTGCAGCATATCCTCCTCAGTAAGTGAAACGGCCGGGAAATTCATGACTTCAGCTAAACCGAGCACTCTCGGGTTTTGATAAAACGGAATTAAATCTTCACTTTTTAGGGCAGCACCAGAGTGTTCAAACTCCGTAGCAGGTACACAAGAAGGCATCATGAAGTAAAAGTCAAAAGGGAGTTGAGCGGATTGATCAATCATATATTCCATGCCCATTTTGCCAGAAACATTGGCAATTTCATGAGGGTCTGCAATGATGCTCGTCACACCATGTAAAAGGAGGATTTTTGCGAGTTCCGATGGCCTTACCATCGAAGATTCAATATGGACATGGCCATCGATGAATGTAGGGCATACGAATTTTCCTGCTGCATCGATTTCTGAAATACCCTCATAACGCCCAATTCCAGCAAAAAAACCATCGACGACAGCAATGTCACCTTTATAGATATCACCATTGAAAACATCTATGATTTGCCCGTTCTTTATGACGCAATCCGCAGGCGTTCTCCCAGCAGCAACGTCTATTCTCCTTTTAAGCAAGTTTTTTTTCATATGCGTAACCCCTTTGACAAAAATATAACCGGTTAATATTTCACTTTTTCAGTATTGGTTTCCCATGTTCGAAATGGTAATTCGTGGTCATTAAAAGTAAGTTGTTCCATTTTTATCGTCCGTTTTTCCATTGGCAGGGCAAGTTCCTTATATATAAAGTGATCATCAAAACCAATAAGTGCAGCGTCTTCTTTAGTACATGCGTAATAAATGGCTTTAGGACGTGCCCAATAAATAGCACCGATGCACATGGGGCAAGGTTCGCAGCTAGTGTAAATTTCACAATCTGTAAGCTGGAAGGTGTCGAGATTCCTGCATGCATCACGAATCGCCTGTACTTCGGCGTGAGCTGTAGGATCGTTGGTCGTTGTCACATTATTACATCCTCTGCCTACGACTTTGCCATCTTTAACGATTATTGCACCAAAAGGTCCCCCGTTCTTTGCCATAACATTTTCATATGCAAGCCGAACTGCCATCTCCATGTATTTTACATCCACTAAAAAAACACCCCTTCATATATTAATAACCAAAAAGTGTTGATGTTACGTTTATGAACGTAAATATAATAAACAATATACCATACGCATTGGGAAATGGATTATTTTTTTCTGAAAATAAAGAAAATTCATTTTGCGGTAATATATAAGAGGTGCAATCAAAAGTGGTTTAAAAGAATTTTTACAAATAATTATAAAACTGATATGGTTAGAAGAAAATCATTAGAATTATGAAGGTGATATGCATGGGGTTTTTGGGAGTTCTTTTACCGATATTCGGTATATTTGTTTTAGGTTTCATCGGTCAGAAAAAGTTTAAACTTGATACAAAATCGATTTCAACGATGGCATTATATTTAATGTCACCTTTTCTTGTATTCCGAACTTTTTATTCCGCAGAATTTACGATTAATTATGTTTACTTGTTCTTATTCACGATAGTACTTTGTCTTTCTCTCATTCTGGTAGTCTACATCATATCTTTTTTTCGCAATTATACAGTCACTGAAACAAGCGGCATGATATTGGCATCAGCCTTCATGAATAACGGGAATTACGGAACACCTGTCATTTTCCTGTTATTCGGAGCCGCAGGACTCGATTATGCAATCATCCTTATGGTGGGACAGCAGTTAGTGATGTGCACGATAGGCATTTATTTCGCAGCAAAGGGCAGCCCGGAAGGTAACGGAGTTCAAACAGCGATTAAAGCAGTATGTCGGATGCCAATTGTTTATGGAGCCATTGCGGGTACAGTATTTCAGTTCGGGAACATACCTTTAAGCAATTCGGTTATGGAAGCTATTAACCTTGTAGCAAATGCAGCAATCCCAACAATCATGATTACACTGGGAATGCAGCTGGCCAACATTTCCTTGAAAAAGATTGCCTATCGAAAACTATCAGTTTCGCTGTTACTTAAACTTGCCGTTTCACCAGCCATTGCCTTCCTGCTATCACTTGCCTTACCAGTGGGTGAAATGGTCAGGCATATTATGATCATCGTAGCTGCCATGCCAACGGCGGCCAACACTACGATGTATGCGCTCCAATTCAACACAGAGCCTGAATTCGTATCAAGTGCTACTTTCATAAGTACTTCATTAAGCCTGATTACGCTTCCAATCATCTTTTTCTTTGTATTATAGAAGATTATGATTCTAATTATGTGGGCAAACTTATTATATGCACGAAGTGGAGGATTCCTATCTAATTCAAAAACGGTATCTTAGAGATTGCATGTATTGCCCTTGATGACCAAGTCTTGGGATAGGTTCCCATGGCTGTTAATAAACGAACTTAGGGACTTTGATTTATGTGATGATTGAGAATGATCTTCAACAATTTCCTATTTAAAGGTGAGCTTGATTAACTGGCGTTTACTTTTTTAAATGCTTTATTTGATTGGAGGGGTTTTGTGTTCCAGACTAAAATTAAACTTATTAATACTGGAAAGATTGATGCCATTTTAAAGGAAATCGTCCTGAAAACCTATGAAGAAGCACTAGAAGAAAAACTCTTGCTATGCATGGAGTGCGGAGATGTCGATTTTTATATCGCGTATTCAAATAATGAGGAACTTCAAGATGCGATTAATGAAAACTTTGAAATTGATGAATGTGGCGAAATCATCAAAATAGATGAACATCAAGAACTTATGGATGATTTATTCGATTATTTCTTGATCATACATAAGGAAAGTGAAATGTTTGATTATTTTCCAGCAGGTCCATATACCCTCGGTGGGGAAATCCGTGAATCGGATACCGATATGCTGGCGCCAAGAGGATTATATTCAGCGCCATTTGAAGATGCGTTAAAGGAATGATGAAAAAGACAGCAATTGCTGTCTTTTTTTCGTGCTGATTTATAAAAGCTCGTTGTGCTGACGGGAAATAAATGATTTTTTTTACAAGGAGAGGGAATGATTCGGGGGGTTAACAGTTTATATTTATCCGTTTTATGAAATATAGCAATAATATCATGAAATATGGTATCTTTTTTAACAAATTAAAGTTTATAT
>NZ_JANZMJ010000023.1:0-86598 GCF_025175645.1 Peribacillus aracenensis | reverse complement strand
GGAGATTTGTTACAAAAATTTTTGTATACGTACTAGCAGTACACTAAATGGTTCTTCCATACTGTCACAACCAGTTTCTTATACAGGGTATCTTCCTTAAGATCCACCAAAAAAAGTTCAGCCTGGTCGTATTGTTATCATCCATTATCGTCAAGGGGTTAATGGGTTAGACTCTATTTTTGAGTTTAGATTTTCGTAGTAGATGGTGGCGGCGAGGAGCGCCGCCATAGAAGTTTCTTATGCAACTATAGTTGTAGGATAGTGATATAATTAAAAACAACTTTTATACATTTGAGTTTTAATCATAAAATAATTGGAGGACTTAGGATGTCAATAATAGATCATTTTATATAACGTAGTTTATTACTAATTAGAGGACCTCCTGATAGAAATATGTATTAAGAAATTAAATATTTAGGAGGAGAAAAAATGCGTTCAGAAAAAGAAATGATGGAATTGATATTACGAGTTGCCGAGAAAGATGAGAGAGTACGAGCTGTTGCAATGAATGGTTCTCGAACGAATTTTAATGTACCTAAAGATACTTTCAGAGATTATGATATTGTTTATCTTGTATCTGACTTTCAATCGTTTCTAATCAATCCTGATTGGGTAAATGTTTTTGGGAAAAGAATGATAATGCAAACACCAGAAGATATGGCAATGTTTCCACCTGAGTTGGGTGGGAGATTCACCTATCTAATGTTATTTGAGGATGGTAATAGAATTGATTTAATGCTGATTCCGATTGAGGAAAAAGATATTTATTGCTCTGAAGATGGATTAACAGTTATTTTATTAGATAAAGATGGGGATATGCCTAAGCTTTCTGAACCAACAGATAAAGATTACTGGGTAAAAAAGCCTTCTGCTGAATTTTTTGCTGATTGTTGTAATGAATTTTGGTGGGTTTCAACTTATGTAGCAAAAGGGCTATGGAGACAAGAAATACTTTACGCTTATGACCACTTAAATAGTGTAAGAGAAATGTTACTAACCATACTTGGGTGGAAAGTTGGTATAGAAACCAATTTTTCATTGAGTGTAGGAAAAAACAGTAAGTACTTAAAGTGCTACCTTGATAACGACATTTGGGAAAGATTGATGAAAACATATCCTAATGGAGATTACGAACAAGTTTGGAATTCGTTGTTTGAAACAATTGACTTGTTTGAGCAAGTAGCTATTGAAGTAGCTAGTATTCTCGAATATCAATACCCTTCTGAAGATGCGAATAAGGTAAAACAATACCTTACTAAAAATTAAACCCAATATTTGTGAAGGTATCCACTTCACTAAAAGAAAAAGGAGAGTACATAGTATACATGGCTATTATGTACTCTCCTTTATTTATTAAGGTTTTTTATAATTAGGTCTAGAAAACTTCAGCTCGGTTATGAAGCCACCGTCCTCAAAGGGTTGCCAAAACAAGTAGTCCACTGTACGGTAAAAATGGCGCAATAGTTGAAAATCGTAATAAGTTGTACTGTAGCATTTTTTCGAATCGGGGAAATCATTTTATTCATAATAGTGAATAATGGGCCGCTCTCCAGATGTAGTCCCCATCCTTCATAAAAGCGTTTGGTACGTTTGTTATAAGCATATACTTTAAAAATGCGACAAAGGGTATATTAAGATACTTATGGAATTACTGAAGGATAGTATCTTTAGGGGGAAAGTCTATGCAAACTTTGGAAAAAATCAGCAATCGATGTTGGTATCAAACACCTGTTTC
The DNA here is from genome assembly GCF_025175645.1 of Peribacillus aracenensis. Taxonomy (NCBI): domain Bacteria; kingdom Bacillati; phylum Bacillota; class Bacilli; order Caryophanales; family Bacillaceae; genus Peribacillus; species Peribacillus aracenensis. The sequence goes on along the minus strand of NZ_JANZMJ010000023.1, from coordinate 84,863 downwards.
AGACACGAATAGACCTATTCTAGGTGTAGTGATCTTTGAGAATGTAAACGCCTGCTATTGTTGTAACAATGGGATGGGTGGCTTGTATCGCTGTCAAAATATCTAGCGTAGGCGGGGCCGATATCGGAAGAGGACTTAGAGGAAATATCCTTTTTTAGCTGAATAAAATCATACATAAACCATAAAAGTGAAAGACGATACCCCCCTTGACTCTCAAGGGGGGTATTTTGGTGTAACTGAGAACAACATGGCTAAGTTTCGTCGGAAAAACCAATAAAAAAGTAAAAAAACAATCGCGCCCTTTAAAGGAACAACAACCATCTTCTATTAGCTGGCTTTAGTTGAAGAAGGTTTGTTCCGCAACTCTCAAGTTATGACACTAAAAGTTTAAATTCACCTCCTACAATCCCTTCAAAGCCGTCAATTTTCATCTTTTGAATTCCCTGACCATTGCTAATCCTAGGCCAAACAACTATACCACCTCTAGCAAAATAAATAAAAAACCATTTTCAAGAAAGGTTAGTTAGTTAATAGCATATGTTTTATTGAAAGGATGTGATTGAATTATGGACCGGCGGAAATGGGGCGTTGGAGCATTAGTATTCGTTGGCTGCATGTTTCTTGGTGGAGGAGTGGGAGCTTTGTTAGGGAGTTCCCAAATCGGATGGATGTTAGGAATGGGGATTGGATTTCTTGGGATGGCTTTAACAAGACTAATTGGAAAATAATCGAACGGGCTTTCTCCTTCCAGTAGATAAGGCAATTTGCATTAAGTAATTATTTACATACTAGCCCACAAGTAGTAATCGTACTCATGCAAAGCCACTCTCTAACAGAAAGTGGCTCTTTTTGTTTGTAGTTAATTTTCCACATAATACTGGGAGACAAATAGTAAAAGGGGAGTGGAATATGGTTTTGAACCTTCATAGAAAAAAGTATTTATAGAACTATTTTGTTCCTATTTATTAGAAAGCAAAATATACGTATAAAAACGTTTTAGCGCAGAAATCTTGTAATAGAAATATAGAGCCTACATAACGATTACAAAGTTATGTAGGCTTATTGTTTAAAATACGCTACGTACTAATCCACCGTCTATTCGTAATGCTGATCCATTAATAGCTGAAGAAAGTGGACTGCTTAAGAAAGTAACAAAGTGTGCAATTTCTTCGGGACGAATAAATCTTTCAATAATAGACGTTGAGCGATTTTCTTTCATAAATCGTTTTTCAGCTTCTTCTATGCTTAATTGTTCATTTGGATAAAGACTTTTTAGCATCGTCTCTACACCTTCTGTTAGAGTTGAGCCAGGCATAACTGTATTAACAGTGACATTTGTGCCTTTACATAACTCAGCTAAACTACGGGAAAGTGACAATTGCATGGTTTTTGTTGCACTGTAATGAGCCATTTCCTGAGAAGGCATTATAGCTGCTTCACTCGCAATAAAGATGATTCTGCCCTCTTTTTTTTGAATCATTTTCTTGAGGTAAGAGCGGGTTAATCGAACTCCACTCATGATGTTCACTTCAAATAATCGAAACCAATCTTCATCTGGTATATCAAAGTATTCAATGGGCTCAAAAATGCCAAGATTATTAATCAGAATATCTACTTCTGGATATTGTTCAATCATCTGTTGACATCCTTGTTCCGTTCCTAAATCATGAATAGCAGGTTGAAGAGTGGCTTGAGGATATTGTGTTTGAATTTCTTTAATTGCTTGATGTACCTTTTCTTCCCTTCGTCCGTTAATAAGAACAGTGGCTCCCTCTGCTACTAATGTAAGCGCTAGAGCCTTGCCAATACCAGCTGTCGATCCCGTGACAAGGGCTGTTTTTCCTTTTAAACTCAATTTCAACTAATTTCCTCCTATTTATATAAAATCAAAACTGTGGGTTAAAAAGATAGTAAACACATCTTGTTACTAGTTTGGATAAATCGCCTGTTATTATACAGAAAGGAGATAGACAAATTGAATGCGTCTATCTCCTTCCACCCTATTTAAAAATCAAAATTGTCAGTGGTTGGCTCTTCACGGTGGTTTTGATTCATTTCATCAATGCGTTTGATTTCTTCTTTGGTTAAATCAAAATCAAAGACTGATGCATTTTCTATAATGCTAGGTACTTTTGTTGAATTTGGAATGGTATTATGGGTTGTTAAGGAAGAGACCGGAAGAGGCTGGCGACGGATCGTTCCATCGCCAATGCCGAAATCAATCATTGGGACTGAAGTGATTAAAACCGGTAATAGAGGCAGGAAAAATTGTCATTGCTACTGGAGGCGGAGGCATTCCGGTAGTGAAACATGATGATGGGCAGACGGTTGGGATTGAAGCCGTAATTGACAAGGACCGAAGCGGATTTAAGCGCGCACAGGAAGTCGATACAGATGTATTTATGATCCTAACCGATGTCGACGCGGCACTAAAAGGAGAACTTGGAACAAGAATTGTAAACAACGAACTATGAGACAATATCATAAGAGAATCGATGCCAGTCAATGCTCGTGTACATTTTTCGATGTATAGTGTATAGTAGATTTTCCTAGTTAGCCAATCGTTTTATAGAATTGAAAGAGTCGTGACTTGTGTAAGCTGCGGCTTTTGTTCGCTTGGCAGTGCATCGCTCTATGGATGAAGGTCCCTAACATAATTTGAAATGATAGCTGATAGGTAGTGCAAGTATCCAAACCTGAAGAAAAGAAGTGAATTAAATGGCTGAGCCCTTAAAGGATCTATATAATGAAACGTTCATTCGTGAATTCGGTGAAAAAGTAAAGCGGGTACATCCGTCCTTCACTATTGAATCGTTTGTAGAAGAAGTGATTGACGAGGATTGGGACGAGAGGAAGTTAAAAGAACGAATTAGACATATTTCGATTACCCTTGGAAAGCATCTTCCAAGTGATTATCAAGAGGCTTTGGAAATTTTATATCGAATGGATAAGGATTGTGAAGGGTTTAGATATTTATTTTTCCCGGACTTTGTCGAGGTACATGGATTGAATAAGAAAGATTGGCCATTATCGCTAGATGCGTTGGAGCGTTTTACTGCAAGGTCATCCTCCGAATTTGCCATCCGTGCTTTTATCTTGCGTGATCCCGTTTTAATGATCGAGAGGATGAAGGAATGGACCAATCATGGTGATGAGCATGTCCGCAGGCTGGCAAGTGAAGGATGCCGGCCAAGGTTACCATGGGGGCAAGCCTTACCGATGTTCAAATCCGATCCGGCACCGGTCTTGGAAGTACTAGAGAACCTGAAAAACGACCCGTCCCTATATGTCCGCAAAAGTGTGGCCAATAACTTGAATGATATTGCCAAAGATCATCCCAAAACCGTAATAGAAACCGCCAAGCGCTGGCATGAAAGCGGAGAGCCCAATACGATTTGGATTGTCCGACGGGGATGCAGGACTCTAGTTCGTCAAGGAGATCCAGAAGTCCTTTCATTATTTGGATACACGGATGTATTGAATGATCCGAATATCATTACAAACGCATTTATAAGAAATGAAGCTGACTCGATTTATATTGGGGAAACCAGTGAACTTCATTTCGGGTTTCAAGTGCATGCGGAGAAGACAGCGAAACTTCGGATTGAGTATGCCATCGATTTCGTAAAAGCCAATCAGAAAACGTCCCGGAAAATTTTCCTTTTGGCAGATAGGGATTTCTCGGATGGTGAAAGAGTTGAAAGAGTGAGGATTCACAATTGGAAAGACCTCTCGACCCGTCGACATTACATGGGAATCCATCGAATAACACTCCTTGTGAACGGAGTCGAGGTTGCAGAAACGCATATCAAACTAAACGCTGAAGGATAACAGAACTTAAAAAGTATGGGAGTCCTTGATTAGTTACAGGAGTACCAGCACTTATAACTAACAAAAACGAGGAGTCGAGAGTTCCTCGTTTTTAATTCTTTCATGAAAGTGAAACATTGCAAATAACACACTAAAAATCAATCAAATCCAAAAAGTTGGATAGCTCCGATTGCTGCGCAAATTATTAATGAACAATGCCAGTAAAACGATTATCACGGAACCAATTAACACAGGCGTAAATAAATAGCTCCAGCTATAATGACCTAGCATAACAACAAGTGGGTCTGCCCCTGCTGGCGGGTGCGTCGTTTTTGTCAGCATCATGACGGCAATTGCTAATCCCACAGCCAAGCCGATTGCCCAAGGCTCATCGCCCAAAAAATGATAGGAGGCTAAACCTACGGATGTTGAAACGAAATGGCCGCCAATAATATTTCGTGGCTGTGATAACGGCGCGTTCCACAGACCGAACGCCAGTACACAGCTGGCACCAAATGGAGCCATTAACCACACTGCTGAAGTTATTTTTGTTAAAAGAATTAAAGCGAATATAGTTGAAAACCCCCCAATCAGTCCCGTCATTGCGTCCTTTACATTTATCTGTAAAGGGCTTCTTCCTTTTCCCTTCATCTTCGTTAAATAACGTAGGTGAAAAAAACGTTTTTCTTTATTCCTTGCTACTGCTATACGGCCCAATAAAACCACTCCTTTTTTATATAATTAGATTTTACACGAATCGAACTAACCTGACAAATCCATTTTTAATGGTTAGTTTGAAATTTCATAAAAAAAGCCAACTTATATAATAAGTTGGTACTTCATTCATCATCAGATTTTCGGTGTTGAAAACGGGCAACCTTTTTTCTATTCCCGCATATTTTCATTGAACACCATTTGCGTCTTCCGCTTTCATCGATAAATAACAGGACGCAATCATCATTTGAGCATCGCTTTAGTGATGACAGCTTATTTTCTTCGATTAATGTTAATGTGTCAAAAGCAATATAAGATAGCAGGATATCTTCCGCTTCTCCAACAGGTATTGGAACAAGTCTTTGATCCATTAATTTATAAGTGAAAGGTGATTTTTCGATTTTACTTTCTAAAAAAGCGATAAACTTATCAGGAATCATATTTCCATCTGCAATTAACTCAAATTGTTTTCTTAAAATAGTACGCATTTCTAAAATGCCTATAAATACCTGCTGAATTCTCTCTTTAATTTTCAAGAATAGCTGATTATCCCAATATGAGTTTTTCCCTTTTATTACAGCAAGCCAGTCCAACACATCCCGTTCTGAAAGTAATAAGTCTTGCCGTTGACCTCGACTGACTAGTTCCGTGTTCACTAAGTCCAGAGAAAGATTACCTGATATAAGTGGAAATTTATTCGTTTCAGACATATGTCCATCACTCATTTCTCTGTTTAATGCTAACCTTTAAAATATTGATTTAGAGGTTATGTCAACATTATACCCTATTTCGGGATTTTTCAGCTAGTTATTCATGTTAAGAACCCCATAGCCAATCATCTTACATGAGAGATTGTTGATGTTATCGAACACCCATATTAGCAATAACAGTATCGTAAATGAAATCACATGATAATCAATCCTATTAAAGTGAGGGAAAAATCTCTTGACACAACCTGTACGTACAGGATAATATGAAAGCGTATACAGAACCTATACGTACAGGTTATAAAAACAACTATATTTTGCTTTCTAGGGAAAGGAAGTAGTGAAATGGGTAAATACACAGAACCAGCAACGGATTTGCTTCAACATGTCGGAGGGAAAGAGAATATTGCTACGGTTACGCATTGTGCGACAAGAATGCGTTTTGCTTTGAAAGATCCCTCCAAGGCGGATGTAACGAATATCGAATCGATTAAGCTTGTGAAAGGAACGTTTACACAAGCTGGCCAGTTCCAGGTCATAATCGGGAACGAAGTATCATCGTTTTATAATGAATTCGTTTCCATAGCTGGACTTCAGGAAGCGTCAAAAGAAGATGTGAAAAATGCAGCAAAACAGAATATGAGCTGGCTGCAGCGTATGATTGCCCATCTTGCGGATATTTTCACCCCGCTGATTCCTGCCATTGTCGTTGGCGGACTCATTCTTGGATTCCGCAATATCATCGGCGATATTAAAATGTTCGATGATAGCACAAAGACCCTTGTGGATATTTCCCAATTTTGGGCAGGGGTCCATGCCTTCCTTTGGCTGATAGGTGAAGCTATTTTTCATTTTCTTCCTGTTGGGATTACATGGTCGATCTCGAAGAAAATGGGCACGACTCAAATTCTCGGCATCGTCCTTGGTTTGACCCTGGTTTCCCCACAACTTCTTAATGCATATGCAGTGGCAAATACAAAGGCAAGTGACATACCTTTTTGGGATTTCGGTTTTGCCCAGGTCGACATGATCGGCTATCAGGCTCAAGTCATCCCAGCGATACTTGCAGGGTTCGTCTTGGCATATTTAGAACGGTTCTTGAGAGATAAAGTGCATAATTCCATTTCCATGATCGTTGTTCCATTTTTCGCTTTACTTCCAACTGTTATCATTGCCCACACCATTTTGGGGCCTTTAGGCTGGAAAATCGGTTCTGTGATTTCTACGGTTGTATATTCCGGATTGAATTCATCAGTTGGCTGGCTATTTGCTGCAGTTTTCGGCTTTGCTTATGCACCGCTTGTCATCACGGGACTGCATCACATGACAAATGCAATCGATCTTCAGCTCATGAGTGAACTTGGCGGTACGAACCTATGGCCGATGATCGCATTATCCAATATTGCACAAGGAACGGCAGTGCTTGCGATGATTTACATCAACAGAAAGGACCAGGAGGAAAGACAAGTTTCCATCCCCGCTACGATTTCATGTTATCTAGGTGTAACCGAGCCAGCCATGTTCGGGATTAACCTGAAATACGGCTTTCCGTTCTTAGCCGGTATGATCGGTTCACTTTTCGCAGGCATCGTTTCAGTCGGATCTGGAGTAATGGCAAATTCCATCGGTGTTGGGGGGATCCCGGGTATTCTATCCATCCAGCCACAGCACATGGGAATGTTTGCACTCGCGATGTTAGTTGCTTTCGTTGTGCCATTCATTTTGACTATTGCATTCTCCAAACGTCCTAAAATGAATTTGAAAACAAGAACGAAAACAACGAAATTAAATGCTTAATAACGCGGAGGGGGAGCATTCTCCCTCTTTTTTACCATACTGGCAAAAGAGACATCAGGGATAGCAGAGGAGGAATCATAATGAAGGATTTTAAAAAAAGTACCATCTATCAAATTTATCCGAAGTCATTTAAGGATTCGAACGGTGACGGCATCGGGGACATAAATGGTGTTATTGAAAAACTTGATTATCTGAATGAACTGGGAGTGGATTATATTTGGCTGACCCCTTTTTATCGTTCCCCTCAGAATGATAATGGATATGATGTAGCGGATTATACATCCATTGATCCTGTTTTCGGGACGATGGATGATTTCGAAAGATTGGTGAAGGAAGCTAATTCGCGCGATATCCAAATCATGTTGGATATGGTATTCAACCATACATCAACAGAGCATGAATGGTTCCAAAAAGCATTGTCTGGAGATAAAGAATATAAGGACTATTATATTTTCAAGAAATCGAAAGATGGAGAGCCCCCTACCAATTGGATTTCGAAATTCGGAGGCCCTGCATGGGAATATGTAGCGGAACATGATGAATACTACCTTCACTTGTTCGATCGGACCCAAGCTGATCTTAACTGGGAAAATCCCAGAGTAAGGCAGGAAATCTTCAATGTAGTTAACTTCTGGATGGATAAAGGTGTCAAAGGCTTCCGTTTGGATGTGATCAATCTTATTTCGAAACCCGACTTCTATGAAAATGACAATGATGGAGATGGACGCTGCTTTTATACAGATGGTCCCAAAATTCATCAATACCTTAAAGAGATGCATGAAGAAACATTTGGGAAGGATGTAGAGGTGATGACTGTAGGGGAAATGTCATCGACGACCATTGACCATTGCATCAAATATTCATCTCCAGTTGAAAAGGAGCTGTCCATGGTATTCAGTTTCCATCATCTAAAGGTGGATTATAAAGATGGGGAAAAGTGGTCACTGGCAGATTTTGACTTCAGGCAGTTAAAGGAAATCCTTAGCAGCTGGCAATATGGGATGCAAGAAGGAAATGGATGGAATGCCCTGTTCTGGTGCAACCATGACCAGCCGAGGATCGTATCCAGGTTTGGGAATGATCAAGAGTATCATAAGGAATCTGCCAAGATGCTGGCAACAGCCATTCATATGCTTAGGGGAACCCCTTATATTTATCAAGGGGAGGAAATAGGAATGACCAACCCGAAATTCAATGATATTGGTCAATATCGGGATGTGGAATCGATTAATTATTATAATATTTTAAAAGAGGCAGGCAAGGATGAACAGGATATAATCGAAATTCTTCAGGCTAAATCCCGTGATAATTCTCGAACTCCCATGCAGTGGGAAGATACGGAGCACGCAGGCTTTACAAAAGTGACGCCATGGATTTCAGTGCCTGATAATGCTAAGGTAATCAACGCAGAACACGCACTAAAGGATCAGGATTCCATTTTTCATCATTACCAAAAACTTATATTCTTACGCAAGAAACATGATATCATTGCATATGGGGACTACCAGGAAATTCTTGGCGGCCATGACCAATTGTTCGCTTTTGTTCGCAGTTATGAAGACGAGAAACTTTTGGTCATCAATAACTTTTATGCAAAGGAAGCGTCCTTCGAGATCCCAAAAGATATGGACCTATTCGGATACAACTCGGAGCTCTTGCTCTCAAACTATATCGATTCGAAAGAACTTGAGGATGATTTTATCCTTCGTCCTTATGAATCGGTTGTCTATTTGTTGAAAAAGGACAAGTAGCAGACTAAGAAAATATATTGTGGTGATGAAATGAACAGCAAATATCTATCGCTATATAGTGATATCGTTTCAAAAATTGAAGAAGGAACCTTTCCGACAAATTCAAAGCTTCCTTCCGAAAGCAGCTTCATGGAAGAGTATGGCTTATCCAGGGATACTGTGAGAAAGTCATTACAGTTGCTTGAACAAAATGGATATATCCATAAAATCAAAGGCAAGGGTTCATTTGTCTTGGATTTCAGCAAATTTAATTTTCCTGTAGCAGGATTGATTTCCTATAAAGAAATGGTGGAAAAGTTGAATTTGCATTCCAAAACGATCATCCATAAGTTGGAGCTTGAGAGCCCTGACGCTAACATGGCCAAGCTTCTGGACTTAACGGATGGCGGTAAAGTGTGGAAAGTGTCTCGGGTACGGCAAATCAACGGCAAGAAAATCATACTGGATAAAGACTATTTCAATAGCGAGTTCGTAACAAACCTGACGAAGGAAATTTGCGAGGATTCGATTTATGGATATATCGAAAAGGAACTCGGACTCCAGATCGGTTTTTCAAATAAGGAAATTACCGTGGAGCCATGCAGTGAAGAAGATAGACAATTATTGGACATTGAAGGCTTCGATATGGTGGCAGTGGTGAAAAGTACGGTTCATTTAATCGATGGAAGTTTGTTTCAGTATAGTGAATCCAGGCATAGACCCGATAAATTCAAGTTCACGGACTTTGCACGAAGGACTTGGTGATTGCTAAAGGTATTTGATGAATGGCAGGCTAAGGATGAAATGAAAAAAACAATTAGATTGCCAAGGAAAACGCTGTGGAATTATATGGAAGAGATGGAATGATTCATGAAAGGTCAGCTCTAGTCAAAAGGAGAAGGTCGCCGTGGCGGCCTTTTTTAATGCTGTTAATGTATCGTGTTATTCTTATAGACATCGAATTGGACTCTTTCTATTTGGCTGTTTTCGTATTAGATTGTTGTTATTGGAATCAAACTATATATTCGAATAATTGATTACACAGGAGGGCATTCAACAATGTGGTTAGTTATTTATCAGGATTTTTCAGTCCTTACTCCAAAAGAACATTTAAAGCTCTTTAATGCTATTAAAGAAGATTATTTCCCTGAGCAGGAAAAGGACGAGATACTGCTGTCGAGTTGGACAAGGTGTTAGGAAGCCATACCGCCGACACCTCTGCTTTGCTTTGCACTGATACAGCCACTTACCTTAAGAAAATCGCGATAATGAAGGGTCTTCAGCATGAACCTATTAACGTAAATAATAAGGTCTATGTAAAAAAGGTATTATCATATCCAGCACGTAAATGGCTACCACAACCGTTTAAAAAAGCAGATGGACCGTTTTCAAGTAGGGGCCGCTAAGTACATTGATAATTACCTTTTCTGGCACCAATTTCTTAGTTGAATAAAAAAGTGCCTTTTCAAGAACGCCTAAAAGATTGGCTTCTCACTTCCTGTCAACGGGTGTATTTTACAATCGTTTCCAAGTTTTTATCGGAACTTGTAAATATATATCTTTTCTGCAAAAAAGCATACAATCAGACCGATAATTAGTGGAACAAACGAACCAGCTGAAATGAAGAAGCCGTTTCCGTTCTCGGTATATTCGTGATGGAACATTAACCAAGGAATAGTAAACATATGACCAACCAGATAAAGCATTCCTGTCGTCAATACAAATGAACCAAAGGTAACTATGAAGCTCTTTAATTTCATCTAAACACCTCCTAATTAGATATTAACAGACCTTTCAGTTTTTTCCAATATTATACAATTTATTTTTCTAAACGAACGGGGAAGTGGAGGATCATCAAACCATTAGTTTGACGATCCTTCTGCTTGTTGGTGAGTATGGGAAGCATTTAGTAACACCACTCCACCAATGATTAATACTAAGCCACCTAATGTAGTGGTACTAAATGGCTCACTCCATAATAGTACGCCAATTAATGCAGTTAAAGCTGTGCCTATTCCTGACCAAATGGCATAAGCCAAGCTCAACGGAATTGTTTTAAGACATATTGATAAGCTATAAAATGCAATTCCAAATCCTATTATAACCCCAAGTGAAGCGAATAAATGCGTGAATCCTTCAGACAACTTAAGCATGGTCGTACCAAAGACTTCGCTTAAGATGGATATTCCTAAAGCCATGTATCCTTTCATACTATTACCTCCGATTACTAAATTGTTAATTGCCTCCACTTGAGAGCTTCAAAACCACCACTCCACCAATGATCAGGACTAAACCTAAAAATTTTTTCACGTTAAAGCTTTCTTTATAAACGATAACTCCGACTAAAGCAGTTAAAGCTGTGCCTATTCCCGACCAAATGGCATAAGCCGTTCCAAGCGGTATGGTTATTAATGATAACGATAGGCAATAAAAAGCCAAACCCATTCCAATTACCACACCTATGGAAGGGAATAACCTTTTAAACCCGTTTGATATTTTTAACATCGAACTGCCAAACACTTCACTTAGGATGGCTATTGCCAAAAATGCATAAGGATTCAAGATGGACTCCTCCTAAATATTGATCTATTTTTTCAATCACTTCCCCAAGAATCTTATCATCTAAAGGACTCATATAAAACTAATACTTCCTATAGTCAGTTTCATAATTACTGTCATTGCAGTACACGCTCAATATTAGGCTGAAGGTGATGGAATAAGCCGCTTCTTCGGACCTGATAGCAACATTTAAGTAGGGCGAACAGGAATTTTCAGGAATTTTGTCGAATTATTCCTTTAACGATTATATTGGGGTGAACTTATTTCATGGAATTTATAATAAACAAAGAATGCTTCAATAAGGCGATTAAAGATGTCAGCCATGCCGTTTCCATAAAAACACCTATTCCCATTTTATCAGGAATAAAGATAGTGGCTAATAGCGATTGCTTAACCCTTCTTGGCGGTAATTCCGATATTGTCATTGAAAAAAACATTCCTTTAACGATTGACGGTGTAATGAAATTGGAGGTTTTTAAAAAGGGCACGGTTATATTATCGGCAAAATATTTAAGTGAAATCGTTAAAAAATCACCTGATGTCATTCATGTAAAGCTGAACGAAAATCAATCAGTTACTATCCAATCAAATGAAATAGTAACAAACCTAAATGGATTACATTCCGGGGAATATCCAAATCTTCCTCAAGTGGAGGGAGCTGGTTATTTTAATATCCCAAGTGTTGAATTATTGGAAATCATAAAACAAACAGTGTTTGCCGTTTCTAAAAGCGATGTAAGACCTGCTTTGACAGGAGTCAATTTGTCAATCAAGGATAACAAGCTTTCTTGTGTTGCAACAAATTCCCATCGTTTAGCGTTAAGAGAACTTCCGTTAGAATCGAAGGTGAATGGGTCATTCATCGTTCCAAGTAAATGCCTTAATGAATTAACCAAGTTAATCAATAATGAAGCAGGTATCATACATATTTTTATCACAAAAAGTTATATCGTCTTTAAAGCAAACACTATTTCACTGTATTCAAGGCTGATTGAAGGTAATTATCCGAATGTATCAGGATTGCTGCACCAAGATTTGAAAACGATCATCATCATGGATACCAATGCACTATTAAAGGGTATTGATAGGGCCTGCCTTTTTGCAAGTGAAGGGAGTAATAACAATGTTCATTTAGAAATCTTGGATAATAGTAAGCTAAGGATATCTTCTAACTCATCGGAATTAGGGAAGATAGAAGAAACGCAAAGCATAAAGGCAATCAGAGGTGATGCGGGGTTAAGTATATCACTGGATGGAAGTTTTTTGTTGGATGCCTTAAAAGTGATAAAAGAAAAAGAGGTAAAGCTAAGTTTTGGTGGTCCAATGAAACCTATCTTAATCGAGCCAAGCGATAATTCCTCCTATCTTCATCTAATTTCACCAGTGAGAACATACTAAAGCGCAAAGACTGTAGGAAACGAATAACAGGGGTGAATCGCCAACCGGTAACAGCGGATTAATGAAATGACGTAAGACCGCCAATAAGCCGGATTTATCCTTACTGAGTTTATTGATGTGAAATGAAGCCATGCGTAATTCCATTTCATCCATACGCCTAGGATTGTACTTTTGGAATGTGGACGTTGCTTGGTTTGTAATATAAAAATTAACAGGTTATAGAAGGGGGATAATTATGATTGTTAGTCAAACCTGGGATCATGAAGTAATTGCAAAATTAAATCAAAATGTTCACAATTGCATGCAAAACTATATCCGAGGTATTTTAAGGAATATAATCATTGTGCAATGAAAGAAACTTTCAAAAAGTTGGTAAAAAATAACAATTTTGTTTTTTTAGTTTTAAAAGATCATGAAGAACCAATCGGTTACGCATGGATTGAAATTAAAAACTATCCAGAAAGTGCTTTTAAAAATGAGTATAAATCAGTATATGTGCATCAGCTTAGTATCGCTGAAGCTCAAACCCAAAAAGGTTACGGTAAAAAACTAATGAATGAGGTCTATGAAATGGCCAAAAAGAACGATATAGATTTAATTGAACTGGATTATTGGTGTGAAAACATAGCTGCAAAAGAGTTTTATAAGAAACAAAGCTTTAAAATGTATAGGGAATTTGCATTTAGACAGTTGTAAATCCTTTGAATGTCAATTTCAAAAGTTGATGGAATGAATAAAAACCCCGAATCGGGGTTTTTAATTAATATCTTAACATTCTCCTCGAAAGACTGGGGGGGTGAGGAACTCCACAAACAAAGCTTTGGCTATAACACTCTTTCACGATACTTCGGGTATGCGGTATATATGTTGTGAAATGTTTATTCACGGTAGTTGTATGTGTTGGATGAAAAACTGGAATCACGTTGTTAATGACATTAGTTTTAACATTTTGCTTTGTCGGGGAGATTTGAGGTGGATTATACTGAGTAGGCATTCCGTGAGGCGGGAAGTATTGTGGTGGACATTGACCGCCTTTCGGATGCCCCCAGGGCTTATTATACATTTAAACACCTCCTGGATTTTTTTGAGAGTCATTGTTAGTTTATGAAAAAAATTGATAAAGGGACTGGTATAGATGCCTTTATCAAAAGTTCATATACATATTATAATTTTCGATCAATTAAAAAAATGAATAAACATTAATTTAAACGAATTTGGTTAATTGCTTGGCGAACAAATGACTTGTGTCTTTTCCTCCAGCTATTTTCCTTGTTTTTTTCCAAGCCCCATTCAGGAAATGTAGATAACCGTAACGCGGCAAATAATTGCCAGAAGGGTAAGTTTGTAAAATTCAACTCCGGCATCATGGATTTATATTGATGGGTGAAGTCATCCATCGCTTGCATTCCAAAATGATATGAAATTTCGAGCTGACTATTGGCAAGGTCAGCCAAAGGGTCCCCTAGGCCTGAGTCTTCCCAATCAATTATGGAAACTAGTTTATCCTCTTTCCATAATATATTTCCTGGCCAATAATCACCATGAAGGATCACTTTTTTATTCATGGAGGGTAATGGCATGAAAGATTTTAACAAATCTCTAACCATGCTTAGATTTAATGTTTCGTCCAAGAGTACCCTTTCTTTATTATTTAACAACTCAACATATGTATTTTCTACTTTAGGCAGGAATGATAAAGATAGATCTGCACAATCAACACGATGGATTTTTGCTAGATTGATTGCCAATTGTAAGATATGATCATTAAGATTTGAGGGGGCGAATTCTGACTTACCCTCAATAAACTCGAGAAGTATGCATGGCTTGGAAAATATCTCGCAGGATTGCTCAAGGTAATATGGCATCGGTACAGGCAAACCAGCAGCTTTCAATATCCCTAAGAGCTGGTGTTCATCTGCTGCAATATTCGGATTCCGTTTCAAGTCATTATCACCATGCTGACGAACGATCATTTTTACTATCCGCCCTGACGATTGTAATAGTTCAAGTCCTGTCACCTGTGCAGAAATACCGCCTTTTAATTCCCATGCGCGAATTAGCTTGTTTCCTTGATCAAACTTTTGAACCAATCGTTCAAACTTTTCATATTCGTTCATCATATGTCATCTCCTAATCCCGTTCATTGTTAAGGAATTTAAGTTCACATTTTCCAATAGCTTTCGCGAAAAATTTCAAAGGCCTCATTGCTGCAAATTCAATAAATGAAACCAATAGCTTGTTAATGATTTAAACAAGTGAGGTGTGCTGAAAATGAAAATTGAAAAATATAAAGTGGATACACCAAAAGGGACGTTACAATATCATATTACTGAAAACGGAAAGCCAAATAAAGTTTTTTAACAGTGGTGCTGGACCGATAGAGGGTTGGATGAAAATCCTCCCGGCAATTTCGGAATCTGAATCAGTATTTTCCTATTATTGTTTTGATGTTGCTGGCAGCGATAAACCGAAGGAAAACCAAGACGGGATAAATATTGTTAATATTTAAGCCCCCGTAGTTATTGGTGTATATATTTGGAAAGGCAGGCGAGATGAAGAATACTATATCTTTTAAAACTTCATTAATCCGATAGTTAAATGTACAAGCATTTGTTCATGCTTAACATAAGATTAATAGAGGTGATAGAAATGGTGAAAGTATTTATCGACCCCGGCCATGGAGGTACGGATCCAGGCTCGGCGGGGAATGGATTAAGAGAAAAGGATTTAACTTTATCCATTGCAACTCGAATTAAAGATATCTTATTAATAGAATATAATAACGTTTATGTGAAAATGAGCAGGACCCAAGATACGTACCCCTCCTTAAACGATCGTACGAATGCAGCGAACGCGTGGGGAGCTGACTTTTATCTCTCCATCCACATAAATGCCGGCGGCGGAACCGGGTACGAGGATTACATCTATACGTCCACTAACCAGATCACGAAAACGTATCAAGATCATATTCATTCAGAGGTCATGAAGCTTATCAACATCCAAGACAGAGGACAAAAAACAGGAGATTTACATGTACTTCGTGAAACGGACATGCCTGCACTCCTGTCTGAAAATGGATTTATCGATAATGTCAATGACGCAGCCAAATTGAAAACGGCTTCCTTTATCGAATCACTCGCTCGCGGACATGTAAACGGTTTAGTTAAATGCTTCAATCTTACAAAGAAAAGTATAGCTGTATACCACACTGTCGTTAGTGGGGATACCG
This sequence comes from Peribacillus aracenensis, assembly GCF_025175645.1. Lineage (NCBI taxonomy): Bacteria > Bacillati > Bacillota > Bacilli > Caryophanales > Bacillaceae > Peribacillus > Peribacillus aracenensis. Next base: position 68,919 of record NZ_JANZMJ010000023.1, on the reverse strand, counting down.
TATACTCCTTAAGCATTGCTTATGGCAGTACGGTTCAGCAAATTAAAGATTGGAACGGTCTTGACAGTCAGTACAACATTACGGTAAACCAGAAGTTGCGGGTTAAATGAATAATTAATAATTGACTGGTTAAATTTTTATAACTTCCAGAAGCACTCCACGCAGGAAGCCCTTCTCAAAAAGAGAGGGGCTTTTCCAGGTTCAAGAATATCTATGTAATGAAATCATCATGTACATTCTACTGTCCTGATTTGTCCATCACTTGGATACTACACAAATTTAAATGGATTCTTTGTAATGGCATATAAAAAGCACATAAACTAAAAAGCACAAACCATGATGGCTTGTACCTAATGTATCAGAAAATAACTGAATAGAATCTATGTAATGTTGCTCATTAACCCTTTATTTTCCTTTATGTAAAGGAACCCTCGAGATGGATATTAATCGTATATTTTAATGGCTTGAACCACTTTTCCTAAAATACGGACTCTATCATTTTTGATGTTATAGGTTTTGTCTTCATAAAAAGGATCCGTGCTGCAGGGCGTGAGTGTGATGTTTTCTTCATGGATATTCACTTTTTTGACTGTAGCATCGTGACCATTTACTAAAACCACACCAATTTTTCCGTTTTCAACGAAGGTTGTTTTTTCAACGAGAATCAGTGATCCGTCACTGAATTCTTCGTTCATGCTATTGCCATTCACTCTAAGGAAAAAATATTCTTTATTCGATTTTAGCATCGAATTTAATGTCGGCATATAGGCTTCAATATATTCATTGGTAAAATGAGGATCTCCAGCAGGGATATTTCCGTAAACACCAATTAATCTTACATTCTTTTCATTTAGGAATTCCATTCCAGGATTATTTCTAACGACAGGTGCTCCTTCAATGAGGTGGGATAGCGGTATTTCAAAGCATGTGGACATCATGCTCAATTTATCCATTAAAGGTTTATTTCTTCCGGATTCCCAGGCCGATACTGCTGTCGGGGCCACTTTTAATATATTTGCCAAATCTTCTTGTGTCATTTTTCTTTCTTTTCTTAACATTTTAATCCGTTCACCAATGTGCATATTTCTTCACCTCTTACTTGAATATACACTATGAGTGAAAATGAGTAAACTTAAATAGCGTGAATTTTGCGAAAAGTTGTTGGAAACTATACTTCAAGTGTGGTATTATTTTTTTAGACAGGTGGTGACAAGATATGACAAGCATTAAATTCACACTTAAACAAGCGAGGAAGTATAAAGGAATGACTCAAGATGAAATGGCTAAAGTGCTGAAGATGGCCAAGAGGACTTACATTGACTATGAGCAATATAAGATTCCTTTGCGAATCGATAAGGCTTATTTATTTGCTGAATGTGTAGGATTCTCAATCGACGAGATCATTTTTTTTGACCCTCACCTACACTTCAAATGTAGTTGATAGTTCAAGTGTACCAGCGTTTCTACAACAGACTGGCCATTCGCAATGTAAAGTCCAATCAATACAATCCTAACTTCCGTGGTATAAGATTCAAGGAGTGATGGAAAGAAGGTGAACAAAGTGGAAAGGGAAGTTGCAGTAGGAGCTGTTCCGTTAGCACATATAAGATTGGAAGGAATTTCGTGGAGAGGATATTGAGGATTATCGTACACGACGGTGTTGTCAATTGGATAATCATTGAAATTATCGATCCTGTTCTCAGGATGAAATACGCGTATGTAGGAGGAAAAGGAGGAAGTACTTTAAGGAGTAAAAATCCAAACTTCTTGATGTTCCTTAATAAAAAGGCTGTATGCTGAATTATAAAATAGACGATTGAATTGAGATCCCACTGAATGGCAGCCAATTGCTGTGAAACACTTTTATTTACTTAATGTATAGGACGGATTTTTTCAAAACACCATGAATAGGAGCAATTGGACAATGGCAAATTCGAAGGAAAAGTTAATATGGATGAACAAGCCTTTATCCTTTGCAGGATAAAGGCTTGTTTTCATTTTTGTGAACATGGGGCATTCCAATTTCCTCCGTAAGTTCGTCTTCATAAAATGAAAAAGACTGCAAACCTAAATGAATTGAAAGCGAACCTTCATACTTTATCTCCATTTTTAATGAACTTCTTCTAGTTTTTTTCTCCCATCTTTATGAGGATGGCAGGTAATGGTATGCAAAAGTACAATTATATAATAATGAAGGCTATGGAAGTCCTGGGAAGGGGGTCATTGATAATAGGATGAGTTCGAAAAAATACTATTTGGAGGAGATAACAATTGAAAAGGAATGTATTCAATTATGTCGTTTTTCTTGTCCTCATTCTAACCATATTAATTATGGCTAAGCCAGGCATTTCCTCAGCAGGGAAATTGAAGCCGCCCTCCGAAACCTTCAGTCCAGGGGATTGGTTTCTTGGAAGCATTCCTCCCAATCTTGACAAAGAGAAACCACCGATCGTGTTTGTACAAGGGAGAAACAGCAGTTCAACCAGCTGGTACGGTGAAACGGAATATCATGGGATCAATGATATGTATACCAAGGCGTATGAAGCAGGCTACCAAACGGTTTTTGTTCAGCTTCATGATTCGGCTGGAAATGGATCAGCGAGCCAATATGATAACGGAAGGCTTTTAGCTCAAATGCTTTCAGAAATCAGTAACCATTTCGGGGGCGAAAAAGTAAATATTATAGCTCACAGCAAAGGGGGGACAGACACCCAAGCGGCTCTAGTACACTATGGAGCACACCAATATGTTGGAAGGGTGATCACTTTAGCTTCCCCTCATCATGGTTCTTACCTTGCTGATTTGGCTTATAGCTGGTATGCGGGCTGGCTTGGTTCCCTATTAGGTCAAAAAGATGATGGAACTTATTCTTTACAAGTTGGTAAAATGGCGGAATTTCGTTCTGTCACGGATAACCATGTTAACTCTCGTAAAAACATGTATTTCACTGTGGCAGGTATGAACAGAGGCCCGGTTCTTTCAGCCTTATCAATGGGTGGACAATATTTATCTTCATATGGGGAAAATGATGGTCTAGTAAATGTATGGAGTACAAAAATACCTTACGCAACACATTTATTTACGGATCCAAACTTTGATCACGACAATATCCGAGTCGGTTCAGCTGTATTTTCAAGAATTGAACCCTATTTAAGGAGTGCTACCACCGCTGGGATTCCTGGATTTAATGTCAATTATAAAGAACGAGTTGAAGATGATGTCATTACAACCGCACTTGCTCAAACCGTTATGGGTGATGCTCTGAAACGAAATGTTTGGATTGAACAAAGTTTCCATGTAAATGAATCAGCCCCGGGAAATATAACCATATATACAGCCTCAGATGATGTCGAGGTTGAATTGATTTCTCCATCAAATAAAAAATATTCACCTTCCTTAAAGGTTGATTCAGCCCAAAATGAAACTTCCTTTTTTAATGGGGCAACCATCCAGATATTCAATAGAAACAACCTCGAAATCGGTAACTGGAAGGTGCGAATGAAGACTAAATCGCCAAAAGACGCCTACCTGTTCACAGCTCAATTTAACGAAAAGAATCCCATTACATTCAGTATGGCCGGAAAAGTTAAGCAAAAAGATGCAAAATTTTTAATAAAGAATCCAATGAATGATAAAAAAACGCCAAATAGCACAACTTTTTTGGTTCGCTTAGTAGATGAAACCGGTAATGAAATTAGTGGGAAAAGCTCAATTAAGGTACTGGAGACCGAAAATTTTACTGGTACCCTTCCAGAAGTGCCTAAGTCAGGTGTTTATAATGTAACCATTGACGTCAAGGAAAAAAATGTGGATGGCACTGAAAGAACCCGGACGCTGGTTCGTTCGGTCTATATAGAGAAATAGTGAAATGCCTTCTTATTGAGAAGGTATCAAATTCGAAGTAAAGTCAGTTTGAGTACGGTTTTTTTCTAAAAGAACATTCAGTTTTTCTTTTAAAATCATGGTTCGGGATAAGTGCATTTCGAACCTCTTTTTTATCGATTAATACCTTTTCTTAATTGAAAAGGTATTTTGTGGGTAATGTATAATGGTCTGGTTAACATAAGAGTTGGTTATTCAGCCAAAGGAAAATTAAAGTCGTAATTGTTAACTTAGAGATTAATTTAACGGATGCTCGATGGGGATAGAAGCAAGTCGGGCTCGTGGCAATACAAGAGATTCATGAATTGCAGCAAGACAACGGGTTCAATCTGTCTTTTGATAAGATTCTCTATAAGACAAAATACCTGTTTTAAGTGCAGCATAATTGCCAATGCTTGCATAGCCATAAAACCAGCCCATGAAAATCCCTGCAACCAAGTGATGACGATGACTGATGAAAATGGAAATGAACAAGCCAAGACCCAAAGCGATGGTAGGGATGAATTTTGGGCGAATATGAAACATGACCTTAATTAGTTGAGTAAGAATCATGATGATAGGAATGGCTATTACTGCATCCCAAAAGTTTGTATGGATGGTTGGGAAGTCCATAATTTCACCACCTTAAATAGAAGTTTTCAAAATTAATTTTTACTTTTTATCAAGGCTTTATACTATAATAAAAAAATTCATATTTAAAACTAATATATAAAAGGTTATGTAACCAGGTTTTGAAGATTTTCAGAGTTCAATTTTAAAGCCGTCAATCCATATAATTATATGGATTGACGGCTTTTTCTGGTTGGCCGCGGGAATGGTTTAAAACAACTCGGAAATTGCCAACATAAACAATCGAATACCTTACCGTGTCCCGTTCAAGTATGGAACAAATTCAGGAAATACCCATCTTGGCCTCGGATCCGAAATATACAGATAAACTGGTGAACCTTATAGAAATAAGCGATTTAACTAAATATGAAGCAAGTAACGAGGAAGTTTATCATATTGTCAAAAAAGGGGATTCCGTCTCTGCGCTTGCAAAAGCATATGGTTCTACACAAGTGAAGATTCAATAGTGGAATGGCTTGGTCGAACTTAACCTTATTAAAGTGAACCAAATATTAAGAATGAAATTTTAACTGGGAACGGTATTTCAACGCTCTCCTTTTTTTTGAATGAGCTTCTTTCCAAAGTATTTATAACAAGAGGGATAGTGATCCGTACATCCGAAATAAAAGATGTAATATTCACATGAAAATAGATTCTATTAAAAAATATATCAAAACCTACTCTTCCATATGCATATTGAGAGAATTCGGGACATAAATTAAACAAACAAAAAAAGCGCGGTTAGCGCTTTTAGTGTATTTGTCTATATAAGCCTATTACTTTTCCAAGTATCGAAACATCTCGTAAAATAATTGGTTCCATATTTGAATTCTCGGGCTGAAGCCTTATGTAATCCGGTTCCTTAAAGAATCGTTTTACAGTGGCTTCATCATCTTCCGTCATGGCCACGACGATATCTCCATTATTGGCATTGCTTTGTTGTTTCACGATGACATAGTCTCCATCATGAATTCCAGCTTCAATCATACTTTCACCCATGATTTCCAGCATGAATACATGGTCATCATGCGGTACCATGCTTTCGGGAAGCGGAAAGTATTCTTCTATGTTCTCGATGGCCGTTATAGGCATGCCCGCTGTAACTTTTCCAAGTAACGGAACGTTCACGACATTGGCTTTTGGAATATTGTTCGCTTCCTCCGAATTCATTATTTCAATGGCCCTTGGCTTGGTTGGGTCACGTCTAATCAGACCTTTACTTTCCAGGCGGGATAAATGTCCGTGTACTGTTGAACTTGAAGCAAGTCCCACTGCTTCGCCAATCTCCCGTACGGAAGGTGGATACCCTTTTTGGCGAACCTCTTCTTTAATGAAATCAAGAATATCTTGCTGCCGTTTTGATAGTTTAGTCATTAGTGCACCTCTTCCCCAATGTTCTTTGCTATATTATAGCATGGCCCCCAACTCTATACAAACATAAGTTCGAATTTTGTTGTTGACTGAAACAAACGTTCGTATTATAATTTGGTCATAACATACGAACGAACATTCGCTTTGGAGGGATATTTATGAAAAAATTATACAAAAATTATATTTATACGATTCTATTAGCGGGATCAGTATTTATCTTTTCAATTTTATTCTCTTGCACATTGAACAATGATCAAAAAAATGATTTCCTTTCTATAGAAGTAAGTGAAGGTGACACCCTATGGGGAATTGCCGAAGAATATGAAGAAGCAAATTTGACAAAAAAAGAATTCATTGGTTGGATAGAAGAGCATAATGGAGTAAGGGCGGATTCGATTAAACCTGGTCAAGTCATCGTCATACCGGTTAAAGGGGAAGAACTTGTCCAGAATTTGGCCAGTGAGCAGTAAGCAGTGAAGGTAGGGTATTATGAAAGCGGTAATCTATTGTAGGGTCAGCACAGAAAAAGAGTCACAGGAAACATCATTGGCAAGGCAGGAAGATGAATTAGTCAAATTGGCAGAAAAGATGGATGTTGAAGTCATTTCCATAATAAAAGAACAGGCTAGTGGCTATGAGTTGAATAGGGATGGCATTTTTGACATGCTCGAACTATTTAAAACCAAAGAAGCTGAAGTACTATTAATCCAGGACGAAACGAGGCTGGGAAGAGGGAATGCCAAAATAGCCCTTTTCCATGTCATCCTTAAAGAAGATGTGAAAATTTATACGCTCTCACACGATGGCGAACTTGAGCTATCGGATTCGGATGCGATGGTCATCCAGATTGTCGGAATTGTAGAAGAATATCAAAGGAAACTACATAATCTAAAAATAAAGCGCGGGATGATAAGGGCCGTTGAAAAAGGGTATCGTCCTCAAAAAAATCTTCAGAATCAAAGGAATTCAACCGGAAGGGACCGTAAGGAGATTCCTATAGAAGAAATTATTAAACTTCGGGCCAATGGATTGACATTTGCAGAAATCGCAGCAACTTTGAGGGGCTTTGGATACAATGTATCTAAGGCTACAGTGAATAGGCGTTTTCTCGAACATCAATTGAATACACAGGAAAGTCAATCATAGAACTTGTAATTTCGCTATTTTTTTAATACCATGACAATATCCGCAGATTATGAAGGAGCGAAATTATGTTATCAAAAGAAAAATTAGCCCGTATTAATGAACTTTCTAAAAAGGCAAAGGCTGAAGGTTTGACGGAAGTTGAGGCGAAAGAGCAAACCCAATTGAGAAGTGAGTATTTGGAAACATTCAGAAAGTCCATGACCAATACGTTGGAGCATGTGAAAGTCGTCGATCCAGAAGGTAATGACGTCACTCCTCAAAAGATAAAAAATATAAAAGAAAAAAGAAACTTACATTAATAATGCGTGGATTCTTCTGATGGAACATTCCATTTGAAGATTCTATTAGCATTTAGGAGTAAAAAGAGAGTGCATTCATGTATGTATTCTCCTATTTAGTTTAATCTAAATAGGGGGCTTCTCTTATTTCTAGAAAATTGTAATATTGAGGCAGTAAATAGTGATTTTAGTTGTGATATTAAGCTTGTCACTATAATATAAAGAGGTACATTACAGGAAGGGATGTTTTTACGATATGTTAGATAAATTAGATGCACTTTCTATTAATACGATTCGTACATTATCGATTGATGCAATTGAAAAGGCTAATTCTGGTCATCCAGGTATGCCAATGGGTGCAGCGCCGATGGCGTATAAACTATGGACCGAATATATGAACCATAACCCGAAAAATCCAGAATGGTTTAATAGAGACCGCTTTGTTCTTTCTGCTGGTCATGGGTCTATGCTGTTGTACAGCCTTCTTCATCTATCGGGCTATGGCTTATCTATCGATGATTTGAAAAGCTTCCGCCAATGGGGCAGTAAAACTCCAGGACATCCTGAATACGGACATACGGCTGGTGTAGATGCAACTACTGGGCCGCTTGGACAAGGTATCGCAATGGCAGTCGGAATGGCAATGGCAGAACGTCACTTGGCAGAAAGCTATAACCGCGATTCTTATAATGTGGTCGATCATTATACATATAGCATTTGTGGAGATGGGGATTTAATGGAAGGTGTTTCTGCAGAAGCGGCTTCATTAGCTGGACATCTACAACTCGGAAGACTTGTTGTTTTATATGATTCTAATGATATTTCACTTGACGGAGACTTAAGTCAATCATTTAGTGAAAGCGTAGCAGACCGGTTCAAATCTTATGGATGGCAATATATCCGCGTTGAGGATGGGAACGATCTTCAGGAAATCGCTAAAGCGATTGAAGAAGCGAAAACTGACGATGCACGCCCAACATTAATCGAAGTGAAAACGGTTATTGGTTACGGTTCACCAAACCGTTCAGGTAAATCTGCTGTTCACGGAGCTCCGCTTGGTGCAGATGAGCTGAAATTGACAAAAGAAGCATATAAATGGACATTCGAAGAGGACTTCCATGTTCCGGAGGAAGTGTATTCACACTTCAATGAAGCTGTTGTTGATGCAGGCGCTCAAAAAGAAGAAGCTTGGAATGAATTGTTTAAAAATTACAAAGAAGCGCATCCTGAGTTAGCAGAGCAATTGGAGCTTGCCATCAAAGGTGAACTGCCTGCTGAATGGGATCAGGAAATTCCGGTCTATGAAGAAGGTAAGACATTGGCTTCCCGTGCTTCAAGTGGGGAAGTACTAAATGCAATTGCCAAAAAGGTACCTAGCTTCATTGGGGGTTCTGCTGATTTAGCTGGATCGAATAATACTGCCATCAAAGGTGAGACAGATTTATTACCTGGTAATTACAGTGGCCGTAATATATGGTTCGGTGTACGTGAATTCGCTATGGGTGCGGCTTTAAATGGAATGGCACTTCATGGTGGTTTAAAAGTATACGGAGGAACATTCTTTGTATTCTCTGATTATCTGCGTCCAGCCATAAGAATGGCAGCACTAATGGGACTGCCGGTAAACTATGTGTTCACTCATGACAGCATTGCTGTAGGGGAAGACGGACCGACTCATGAGCCAATCGAACAATTAGCATCATTGCGTGCAATGCCTAACCTAGGGGTAATACGTCCAGCTGATGGCAATGAAACGGCAGCAGCCTGGAAAGTGGCAATGGAGTCTACAAATAAACCAACTGCTCTTGTACTGACTCGTCAAGGATTGCCAACAATAAAAGACACTTCCGAAACTGCGTATGAAGGTGTTTCAAAAGGTGCTTACATCATCTCTGCTTCTAAGAAAGAAGTAGCTGATGCATTACTTCTTGCGACTGGTTCCGAAGTGAACTTGGCTGTGGAAGCACAGAAAGCTTTAGCGAACGAAGGAATTGATGTTTCGGTAATCAGTATGCCATCATGGGATCGATTTGAAACTCAATCTAAAGAATATAAACAAAGCGTAATAAATCCGGCAGTGAAAAAACGTCTAGCTATCGAAGTGGCTTCACCATTTGGCTGGGATCGTTATGCAGGTGATGAGGGTGAAATATTGGCCATCAATCATTTTGGAGCTTCTGCACCTGGCGGTAAAATCATGAAGGAATTCGGTTTCACTGTAGAAAATGTAGTTGCTCGAGTTAAGGAAATGCTTAAATAATAGTAATGGGAACTGACACCAAATGGATTGGTGTCAGTTTTTTTATAAAAAACAATCCTATTTTATATTGAATGTGTTCCTATTCGAAAGGGAATCTTCCATTCGACAAAAAAAGAAGAAAATTTCTCCAGTAAACAACATATCTTTTTAGTTTGTCAATATATAATGAGAATAAATAAATTTCGTTTAATTGTGTCAGTTAAAGGGGAAAGTCATCAATAGTGGAAAATAGTGGAGAGGGTCCTGGTGGTTAGTTGTTTTCGTGATCAAAATAGGAGAGCTAGGAGGCATTGGCTGATGAGAACCTATCAAATTTATTTAATCGAAGATGAATTTGCCCATCATTATTATGGAAGAGAAAAGCTATTTTTCAATTTGTTTTTGGAGTATATTCAAGCAAGGGGCAGACTGAAGAGTATTTTGCAAAAACAAATCGAATATGTCACCAAAACAGTCCCGATATACCAGTTGCAGGTAGCTATTGAACAACGTTTGCAAAAAAAGATGAATTATTGGACTCAAAATGGAAAATACTATTTAGAAAAAACAAATGGAACAAGTAAAGCCGTTTTAATCATTCAAAATGAGTCCATTACTCTTAAGGCTGAAGGAGATTATGAAGCGGAGACCGCTTTCTTTGAAAGTATTCGAAAATATGAAGCGAGTTTTCTGGCAATTGATTTTGAACATGAAAAATACGGTTGGTTAAAACCGATAAAAGAAAGAAAATTTGTCTAAATGGGGGACTTTTCGGTAGCGGGTATTGTATAATAACCTTTGGTCTAGTACACTGATGTTAGACAACATGAAGGAGGAAATAGTATGTGGGTTTACATTCTAGTTGGCGTACTGGCATTGATTGCTGGAGTAGTGCTGGGATTTTTCATCGCTCGTAAATACATGATGGATTACTTAAAGAAAAATCCGCCAATTAACGAACAGATGTTGAAAATGATGATGATGCAAATGGGTATGAAACCATCCCAAAAGAAAATTAATCAAATGATGAGCGCCATGAATAAACAACAAACAAAATAAGATAGCATGAAACCTTGATATATCAATGTTCTTGGAAGATTGGATGCATAATTTTATATAATATCGAATGGTTGATCCATTTAGACTGAATTTTTCCACCGACTTTATTTAAGATTTTGTTTTATCTTTCATTTATGTTTCTTAAGCCACTTTTTCTGAATGAATGATTCAGTAAAGGTGGTTTTTGTTTTGGAATTGAAAGGAAAGTCCTCCTCGTTATGTGAGGGCTTTTTTATTTTGAAGGTAAAAACCTAACCTAAAAACAATACTTGTCCACACCTTCCATCTAAAGATGTATATACAGTATCAAGGGGGTTGTTAATATGATAAATGATTTTGTCAAAAAATGCTTCGAGGATACTTGTAAGGTATGGTTTCCTTTATGTGAACATGCATTTGAATCCAAAAGTGAATGTAAAGTCAACAAATAGGAATCTAAATGTAAACATAAAAAAGAAAATTTTTTCCTATTAATCTTTTTATTTAGGCACTTAGCCAATAGAGAGTCAGTTAATATATAGATTAATGGTTAGCATCCAAGTAATCGGGTGTTTTTGAGTTGAATGAACCTTATAAAAAGAAAAGCAATTAACCTGAATTGGTCGAGTGCTTATTTTTTATATAGGAATATATACACCAAGACCAACTTCCTCCACAGCCTCCATTGGTTTATTTGGAATCTTTTGTTGAATCAAGCTCAAATCCTAACCGCAAATGGCTGAAATTGTAACATTTACGATAATATCATCTGAGGGGCTTGGTATAGGGGCATTCAATTTCTTTTGGGTTAATGGGTGATTATATGGTTATATCCTCGGGATAAAAGTGAGCGATCCAGGTTAATCTAATATCGGCATATATAGCATTGAATCTTTCTCAACAATGAGATATCTCGCTAAAAATCACCTCTATACTTTGTTAGGGGGGATTTCATTAATCAAAATAGTTGTGGAAGCGGTTGAGTTTTTTGACTTGACTTTATCAACTGTAAATATTATTATTACAGTAATCTTCTTGAGGAGGATGCGAAAGTGAATAGTGATTTTACAATAGCTGTGCATAGTTTGGTCTATTTAGCTTATCTACCAGATCATATGGCTAGCAGCGAGTCCATCGCAGAAAACGTTTGTACAAACCCGGCAAGGATTCGAAAGATGATGAGCTGCTTAAGAAAAAAAGGATTTGTAAAAACTAAAGAAGGTGTTGGCGGAGGCTATATTCTAGACTGTAACCCTGAAGAGGTGAGTTTGGCGGATATTTATATAACTGTTTCACATGGGACTTTGAAACCAAAGTGGTGTACAGGTGATCCGGAGAAAAAATGTGTCATATCTTCCAATACCCAGATAGTCATGAATCAAATATTCGATGAAGCTGAATTATATTTTGAAAAATATTTAGAAGATATAACTCTCAGCACTTTTTTGGAAAAAATTAAACAATGTCCGTGATATTGATTTAGTTTTTTCTTTGTACTAAATGTATATTTTATTATTACAGTTAATAACTATAGTTTAAATATCAAGTGAACATAAAAGGGGTGTTAAGGAAATGGTTGAAAACGATCAGTTCAAAAATGGGGATTGGGTACAGGGAAAATCAAGAGATGGGGAACTTATCCATGGTTTCATTGAAACGGTAAGTGATAATCGAGAAATCGTTAAAGTGAATGTGGTGGAAAGTGACAATGAAAAAGCGGTTGGGAAATCGATTTGGATTCCGAGTAAATGGACTGAAAAACTGCCAGATCTAGAAATCAGTAACGAAAATCATCTTTTGGCCTTAATTGATTTAGCGTTACTTTCTAAAGATGAAACATGGTTTATGGAGTTATCCGGTAAATTGGAATCCATCAAAATCCATCCTAAAATAAATGCCGGGAATTCAGAGTTTCTTATCCCGGGAAATAGAACCGCTAAACTTGATTTAAATAGATGAAGAGTAAAGACTATAAATATTTCGGATAATACAAGGAGGAAATGATCATGACAATAGAACATGTAGCAGATGGTAATTTTGCTAGTGAAATCAAGGAAGGTTTAGTATTGGTTGATTTTTGGGCACCGTGGTGCGGTCCGTGTAAAATGATTGCCCCAGTGCTTAATGAAATTGATGTGGAAATGGGTGATCGGGTTAAGATCGTAAAACTTAATGTGGATGAAAATCCAGATACGACAAGCGAATATGGAGTGATGGGAATTCCAGCTCTAATTCTATTCAAAGATGGAGAAAAGGTAGATCAAGCTATTGGCTTCCAACCAAAAGAAGCCATTTCGGCATTAATTACAAAACATGCATGACCCTAATAATTATCATGATATGCGGATGTGTATTGTGAATTAAGGATTTATACCTGCCAACATGGTGGGTAACTAAATGGAGGATGACTATATGAATTCTAAATATACACCATTATTTGAATCGTTCAATTTAGGAAAGAAATTAGAAGTGAAAAATCGATTGGTGATGGCGCCTATGACAAATTTCTCTTCTAATCCTGACGGGACTGTAACCGACGCCGAAGTAAACTATTATGAACGTAGATCAAGCGGGGTCGGCATGGTTATAACGGCATGTACTTACGTGACTGCTAATGGCAAAGGTTTTCATGGGGAATTTGGCGGAGATCAGGATGAATTGATACCTAGTCTAAGTCGTTTGGCATCAGCGATTAAAGCGAAAGGTGCAAAGGCAATTCTTCAGATTTTTCATGGCGGACGCGAGGTGCCACCGGAATTAGTAAATGGCGATGTTGTCAGTGCAAGCAATATCCCTTCGGAAGGCGAAGGGAAAGCAGTTCCGCGTCCACTATCTGCAAAGGAAATAGAATCGATCATTCTCGACTTTGGTGAAACTACCCGACGTGCAATTGAAGCGGGATTTGATGGTGTCGAGATTCACGGTGCAAATGGTTACTTGCTACAGCAATTCTTTTCACCTCATTCGAACCGGCGTGAAGACAAGTGGGGCGGTTCCCTTGAAAAGCGTCTGACTTTTCCATTAGCGGTAGTGGATGAAGTGAAAAAGGCTGTTGCTGAACATGCCAAGGATCCATTCATCGTAGGATATCGTTTTTCACCGGAGGAGCCGGAAACACCAGGAATCACCATGGATGATACACTTGCATTAATTGATGGACTTGTAACAAAAGATCTTGATTATCTTCATGTTTCATTAATGGATTTCTGGTCGAAAGCAAGAAGGGGAGCCGAGGTTGACAGACCTCGGATAGAAATTATAAAGGAACGTATAGGAGATCAAGTACCGATCATTGGTGTTGGTTCCATCTATACAGCGGATGATGCGATCAAAGGACTGCAATCGGGGGTTCCGTTAATCGCATTAGGCCGTGAAATTATTATCGATCCTGAATGGGTACAAAAAGTGGAACAAGGTAGGGAAGCAGAGATCGTGACAAAAATAAACAAGGATAATCAGCAGCAACTTGATATTCCAGACCCATTATGGCAAGCGATCATCCACTCTCCAGGATGGTTTCCAGGGATTGAATAAATAGACGCACATATATTACTGAAATAAAAAATGCATAATGGATTTTCAAAACCATGGAATGAATATACTTGGAAAAATAACCCCTGACAACGGACGCACATATAAAAGTGTTCCTCAGTCCGGGGTTTTTATGTTTATGGATGAGCATTTATAGAAGTTTTTCAAATTCAATCCTTTGAAAAGCCAAGTTGTTTCGGAAAATCAAATAGGGGAAAGACTTACGGATTTTCATTGACCAGCCATTAGGTCTCAACGGCACATACATTCGGGAATTTTGGCGGGGAAAGGGGCTTTCTTTAAGGAACGCTAGGAAAAGGAAGGAGGACACCCCCCTACAGAATCAAAGCTATAGAGGACTAACTTAGGAAGGCCTCCACGCCCAGAAGAGTCAAAGGGTCTTAAGAAAATGACAATACCGGGACACTTATTTGCTCCTTAAGCAGTGTTTTTATTTTGTCTGTAAATTGGGGCACAGTTCATCTATACGACGAGGTCTTTATATGTTAGATTATTTTTTTGTCTTTTTCTCTCGTATTATAGAGGGAAGATTGAATACAAAATGGGAACCAAAATAGAAGTATATTAAAAAAATAATGTATACTGCCATCCGGAAAACACTACATGGAATCTAATAAAAAGGCTCTTTTCGTAAAGATTGTTGTTTTTAAAAACTAAACGATTTAAGGTTGATTGGAGCGCAAGTGCGAGACTCCTGCGGGAGCAGCGGGACAGGTGAGACCCCACAGGCGTTTTTGCCGAGGAGGCTCACCGCCCGCCCCGCGGAAAGCGAGCATCTGGAGGGGAAATCAACCACACCGCATTACTTGGTAAATAGCAACAAAGTATGCGAAAACAGCCAATAAAAAAATATACTAATCCAAATGGTAAATTTAATAACTTTATACAATGAAAAGTTTATCCTTTCATTTTTAGGTTTATAATCGATTGCGATAGCCTTTTCGATAAATGAAGGAACTGTTAGCCATCAGGCACATTTTAAGAGGGGCTTCACTATGTCGGGAATGTTGAAAAATATTCGGTAGATCTTGATTTTTCCAATCCGGATAAATTTCAATAATGGATAGAATACAAAAAAACTGTAAGAGACGAAAATCACTTGTTGGAAGTCTGACCCTTATACATTCGTACGTACCAAAGATTAGGATCTGGAGAAAATATGTCCTGGTTTTTTCTAAAGAAAAAGAAAAAACACGGAGTGGTTTTATCCAACACCGTGTTTTTCATAATGTAGAGAGTATAAAACCGAAGCTTTCCTTAAAATAGGAAGGAGTCAAGTGAGTATGGGCCAGCTCCGGTTAACGCAACGCCAATCGCCACTGCAAGAACGGCAAGATTATATTCATAACCATTTTGAGTTGCCCAGTAGCCATTTGCTCCATGGACTTTAACGATCGCAACGAGCATTGTAAGTGCAATTAATATACCTGCAAAGGGTGTAAGGAGACCTAAAGCAAATAAGGCTCCGCCAATAAGCTCTGATAGACCTGCAAATAGGGCCATGGTAACTCCTGGCTTCATGCCAATCGAATCAAACCAGCCTCCAGTGCCTTTCAAGCCATGTCCGCCAAACCATCCAAATAATTTTTGAGCTCCATGTCCAACAAATGATAATCCGATTACCACACGTATAACTAATAAACCTATACCAATCATCTATGATTCCTCCAGAAAATTTATTTTTAATTTAGATATTTTTAATTCAAGATTTATATTAAAAAATAGGGATTTTATCTCGAATTAATTTATCTTTAATTAAAAATAATGCTTTTTGAGCGATTTGTCAAACATAAATTTGGCTCTTAAGGCTCATTCAACAGGGAAGGTTCTGAAAAAATCGGGTGAGCTCACATTGGAACGAATCAATAAATCAGACACCGTAACGCATTCATAGCCGTTTAAATATAAATAATCCAATGTCGATTCTAACGCCTTTACCGTTTGGGGACGGTCGCTCCAATCGTGCAGGAGAATGATATCGCCAGCTCGTAACGACTTAATGATATGATTGGATATTTTATTTGCAGCAGGTCTTTTCCAGTCTTGGGGATCTTGATGCCAGGACCACAGTACAACCTTATATCCTTTTTTTACAGCTGTATTGATGATTATATCGTTATAAAGTCCTCCTACAGGACGATATAGCGTAGGCTTGTATTTGGCAATATCCCAAATCACTTTATCTGTTTTATCTAATTCAGTAGATAATAACTCAGCGGTCATATTTTTATCATAATAATGATGATAGGTGTGATTAGCAATTTCATGCCCTTCTTTTATTTCTCTTATTAAAATGCCAGGGTTTTTTTTCACTTTATTACCAGAAACAAAAAAGGTAGCTTTGGCATTATATTTAGCCAATATATCGAGGATTTGAGGTGTATACGAAGGGTGTGGTCCGTCGTCGAAAGTTATGGCAACGATTTTTTCTTTTGTATTGCCCTCCCAAACAACATTACCTGTTTTTTCATATACCTCTCGACTTGAAGTAATGGCATGAATAATTGGAGTGTCAAATGATAAAAAAAGGATGAAAACGGCTAAAGTCATAATTAAATTCTTCAAACGAATGCCCTCCTGTACAAGTATATAGGACATAGTATATGGAGTTCGATAATATTTATTAAGGCTCGGCCAAGAATAACTGACTGTTTAATTGTTGATTATAGGCGGAATATGAAAAGGTTTAAAACTGCTTATTACTTAAAGATATTTAAATTATGAACATTCGCAATTTGATTGTACCCTTTATTGGTGGTATTCAATTTAAGCTTTCCCTTTTCAACAGTGCAATTTACATTAGGCTGTAAAACGCCATTTAAAATAAATTCATATAGGATACCTTAGAATCCAGTATTACCTGATTATCTATGTCAGATCTCTTCATAAATTCGTTGGCAATATTTGCAACGATTCTTTTTGCAATCCTCGTGAGAACCTGTATTAAGTAATGAGAATAGCTCATATGAGGTGTTTATGGTATGCGGCAGCCAAATGGAGGTTATATCCACATACACACCAGGTGCCTTTGGGGTAGGGAATCTTGTGATTACTGTTCCGGACGCTTCTCCATCTTAGCTGGATCTCCTATTGTTCTTGTTGTGACAAACTATACCGACATCCGATGTTGATATTGGAACATGATACATATGCATTATTTTAAATGATAAAATAGGAAAACAGGCAGCACACATAGCACTTGCCTGTTTTTTATATAGCAAAGGTCATGCCTAAGTATTCAAATTGAGAATGAATGTAAAATAGGGGAGATTGACAGCAAAATAATTCATATAATAATATATGTGGTTATCAATGGAGATGAACTGAGTTAAAAATCTGTACCTGTTTTATAAAAAAGTTCATTATATTTATTTAATAATTGATCAAGTTGCTGGCTATATTCAACGGCAACATGCGAGTTTAAACCATCTTTAGCGACAATCTTGATAAGTTCATTTCTCTTTAATTCAATTTGTTCGAGAAATTCATTCTTTTTAGCCATTATCTTTCCTTTCTGGCCCCAACATTTTTTCAAGGTACCCTTAATTTATGTGTTCGTTGTAAAATATGTATGAATATAACAATTATATCGGCTTGGATTAATGAATTCAAATAAGTTAACTTATCCCGAGCCCCATCCAGTTATAAGCATTTGGTTGTCATGAAATATTCACAGTTCCATAAATGTATTTTTTTATCTTATTTGTTACAATGTTTATAGGTTGCCATACATAGGAGTGAGCTTATTTGGATGATATTAATATTTTTTTAGCTTTCGGTGCGGGATTTCTGAGCTTTATTTCGCCATGCTGCTTACCGCTATATCCGGCCTTTTTATCTTATATCACTGGTATGAGTGTTGGTGAAATCAAATCCGAGAACGCCATGCTCCAAAGAAGAAGCATGATGCATACTTTATTCTTCCTCCTGGGGTTCTCCCTGGTTTTTATTGCAATAGGGTTTAGCACATCATACCTAGGTTCTTTTTTCTCGAATTATAAAGAATTAATTCGTCAGATTGGGGCCATCCTGATTATCATTTTTGGTTTATTCATTGTAGGAATCTTTCAACCGAAATCTTTGATGAAAGACAGTCGTTTTGAATTTAAGAACCGACCTAGCGGATATATAGGTTCCATTCTTATCGGACTTGCCTTTGCGGCTGGATGGACCCCTTGTGCAGGTCCGCTATTAGGTGCTGTCATTTCACTGGGTGCAACTAATCCTAGTGCGGCCATGAGCTATATGACTGCCTATATTTTAGGATTTGCCATCCCGTTTTTCATATTATCCTTCTTTGTCGGAAAATTGACATGGATCAAAAAGTACAGCCAATACATCATGAAGATTGGCGGATATCTAATGATTGTAATGGGTGTGGTTTTGTTTTTTGATTGGATGACCAAAATAATCGCAGTCCTGTCTAGACTATTCGGTGGCTTTACCGGATTTTAGTCCATAATAAGTTATTTTTTCAATAAAATTCAAAATGGATTGTCTTTAATTAGGTTTTATGATGTGATTTTTTAATTTTTTTTTCTGTCTAAACGATCAGGAAGAGCGGCTTTCGCCCGAATATTATTCGTTGAAGATTCAAAGTTTATGAGAATGATACTTTCAAATATTTTACCTAAAGCAGGACATGCAGTGGTCAGTGAGGCGGGAATGGACGAGAAGCCATTGAATTATATCGAATCCTGACCTTATAATGATGGATATTCCCATGCCAATCTTGAGCGGGGATGGATGCCGTTAAAGAAATTAAGAAGGAATTACAGGCTAATGTGCTCTGCCATGGGTCAGCAAAAAATGGTTGTCGAGAGCTGGGGTGCAAGATTTTAACGTCAACATTCTGACGAGGGCATGGTATTGGATGACATTAAAACGGTGCTTGATTAATAACACTCTCCTTGTTTATCTGAAATAGGTAATATATACTTTGTTTATAAATTGAAGTCATATATAATTTTTAATGGCACTTACCTATTTTAGTTTAAAAGGGATGGTTAAGAGATGATATATATATCAACAGGTATAGCAATTGTGATGGCTATAGGTGTTTTCATGTTACGGATGAAGGAGACGAAAAAACCAGTTAATGAAAAGAAAATCATTTTACCGCCGCTTTTTATGAGTACGGGTGCTTTGATGTTTATTTTCCCGATGTTCCGGGTGACTCGATACGAATTGTTGGAGGCTCTTGTTGCAGGGATGTTATTTTCCATCTTATTGATAAAAACATCTAAATTTGAAGTTAGAGATGAAAAAATTTATATTCTGCGATCTAAAGCCTTCATATTCATATTGATCGGTCTCATGGTGGTTCGACTTGTGGCAAAACTGATGCTGGGAAGCACGATTGAAATCGGTGTATTGAGTGGAATGTTTTTCTTACTTGCTTTTGCGATGATCGTTCCGTGGAGAATTGCCATGCTTTACCAATATAAGAAAGTTAAAGCAGCCAGTTTCGGCAGAAGTAGCATGGTGTAATACATGTACTGTAGGATTCAATCAAAGGAACATTCAAAAAACCTGAGTCGTTAAATGACTCAGGTTTTTCATTTGCCTGGAAACTTTTCATGAAGGTAAAAAAAAAACCCCTGAAAACCTAGTAATTTTATCCGGATTATATTATATTGGTATTATAATATTTTACTTAAGGAGGAAACGGTTCATGTTACAAATGATTATCTTCGGGATTATTTGTGGTTTACTGCTGGGATTTGTGCTTCAAAGAGGCCGTTTCTGTGTTGTTGGTGCATATCGTGATTTGATTTTAGCTAAAGATGGACGGATGTTCTTAGCTACATTTATTGTAATAGCAATACAAAGTATTGGTGTTTATGCATTGAATGATACAGGGGTCATTCAGTTTGGAAATGATGGTTTTCCATGGTTGGGAACAATCGTGGGTGGCTTTATTTTTGGCATTGGTATGGTTCTGGCAGGAGGTTGCGCCACTGGAACATGGTATCGTGCCGGAGAGGGTATGATCGGAAGTTGGGTTGCTCTTTTTGGATATATGCTAGGGGCAGCTATGACGAAATACGGTGTATGGAAAGTTGCTGGAGATAATCTGTTATCTTATCGTACTAGTGATACGTATATTCATGAAACATTAAATGTTTCGCCATGGGTGCTTGTTATTATTGTGACACTTTTGGTTGGCCTATTGGTGATTCGTGAAATGAGAAAACCGAAACTTCCAATCTTTAAAATGAAACCGAAAAAAACGGGATTGGCCCACATCTTATTCGAGAAACGGTGGCATCCCTTTGTTACGGCATTATTGGTCGGCCTTATTGCAATCATGGCATGGCCGCTAAGCGCAATGACAGGCAGGATGTTCGGACTAGGAATTACAGCGCCTTCCGCGAACATTCTAACATTCCTTATAACAGGAGACGATGCGTTAATCGATTGGGGTACGTTTTTAGTATTGGGTATTTTCCTTGGTGCTTTCATTGCTGCCAAAGGAAGCGGGGAATTCCGTTGGCGTTTGCCTGATATGAAAACGTTACGTAACAATGCAATTGGCGGTGTGATCATGGGGTTCGGTGCAAGTGTTGCCGGGGGATGTACAATCGGTAATGGTCTGGTGAACTCGGCGCTATTTGCTTGGCAGGGGTGGATCGCGATTGTCTTTTTCCTGCTGGGTACATGGGTAGCAACATATTTCACGATTATCCGAAAGCAAAAGCAGACAGCTGCTGCATCCAAAGCGGCTTAAGGTACGAATTTAAAAAAATAAGTTGAGGAGTGGAATATAAATGGCAAAGGTATTGGAAACGACTGGAATGGTATGTCCATTCCCTTTAGTGGAAGCAAAAGAAGCGATAGTGGACATGGCAATAGGAGAGGAATTGATCATTAATTTCGATTGCACACAAGCAACGGAGAGCATTCCGCGTTGGGCTGCTACCGAAGGCCATGAAATCACGGAGTTTGAGCAAATCGATGACGCTAAATGGCGTATAATCGTGAAAAAGGGAAAATAAACTGGTTTGAAGAAAACGTGTTCGGGTTTCCTGTGCACGTTTTTTTATCTTTTCGAGGTTAAATAATTGGAAGCAGAAAGTTTCAAGTGATAACATGACTTTAACCAATTTATTAAGGAGATGTTGATAATGGTAGACAAGGTCATTTTAAACGATGTTCCACTGCATGTCACTGACTTTCTTTCTGAAACTGTAAAGGATTCTGAAGGAAAGGAAATCAGAAAAGTCAGTTTCAATTTCAAGGTTACACATAGTGAATATCATGATATTACAACACTGCTTTATCAAATGGTATTTGATTTAAAGATTCCACAGTCAAACGAGGAGTTTCGAGCAGAAATCTTTAACTATGCAACTACGGTCACGAATCTATATGAAGAAAATGCGGTGGGGGAATTTTCACTTGTCTTGCTGGAAGTGAACGGTCAGGAATGATTGTATTGCCAGTCTTGTAAAGATATGGGTTACTGTCTATAATAATAGTGACGATCATTCTATACATATGAGGTGGTACTTTGCTTAGTGGATGGTTTTTATGGTTTATTCTATTTTGGGTAGCCCTATTAATTATATTGATGAGCATAGGTGGCTTTTTCATGTTTCGGAAGTTCCTGAAAAGATTTCCGAAAGAAGATGGAAAATCCGATATGGATTGGGAAGAATATTATTTGGAACAAACAAAGCACTTATGGTCAAAGCAGCAAAAGGAATTACTGGAAGATTTAGTGAGTCCTGTGCCAGAACTTTTTCGTGATGTTGCACGGCATAAAATCGCGGGGAAAATCGGAGAGTTGGCGTTAAAGGAAAAAGCGGGCGATATTACGGAAGATTTAGTGATACGCGGCTATATCATTGCCACACCAAAACGTGACCATAAATTTTTACAAAAAAAATTGGCTGAAAGAAAGGTGAATATGGGTCCATATGAACACTTATTCAGCTAATGATGAAAAAAGCAGACTCTTATGGAGTTTGCTTTTTTTATTCTGAATCTTTCAAAAAAACGTTGCTGTGTGGTAAAAATTAGAACGTTTGTACCCAAACCATGCTATTCGTTAAATTTTTGATATAATAATAGTAAGTAAAAATTAGGACGGAGTGAAACTATGAAATTTATCCATACGGCTGATTGGCATTTAGGAAAAATCGTTCACGGTGTACATATGACTGATGATCAAAGGCATGCACTCTTGCAATTCATAGAAATTGTCGAAGAGGAAAAACCGGATGCGGTCGTGATTGCCGGTGATCTATATGATCGTTCCGTTCCTCCGACTGAAGCGGTGGAGCTTCTTGATGAAATCCTTTATACGATTAATGTGAAAATGAATACACCGATCGTTGCGATATCGGGAAACCATGATTCTGCGGAAAGGCTCTCATTCGGTTCATCATGGTATCGTCATAGCCAGTTATACATTCATGGGAAATTGACAAAAAAATGTGAGCCGGTTCGCATCAAGGGCGTGAACTTCTATTGTGTTCCATATGCAGAACCTGGGACGGTTCGCCATCTTTTTGAAGATGATAGCATCCATTCTCATCAAGAAGCGATGAAGCGGATAACCGGAACGATTGCCGAGAATTTCAATAAAGATGAGCCGAATGTCTTTGTAGGACATGCTTTTGTATTAGGCGGAAAAACGAGCGATTCGGAAAGGGTCTTGTCTGTAGGTGGCTCCGGCTGTGTTTCATCCGACTTATTCGATGCGTTCGATTATACGGCACTTGGGCATTTACATAGCCCAGACGCAATACGTCATCCTAAGGTGTTTTACTCTGGATCACTATTAAAATATTCTTTTTCCGAGGCCAAGCAAAATAAGTCGCTTTCCATCGTCGATATGCAAGAAGATGGAAGCTTTGATATACGCTATCGATCTTTGGCACCCAAGTTCGATATGAGGGAAATATCCGGAGTTATGGAAGAGTTACTCGATCCCGTTTTCTATCAATCGCAAAAAAGGGATGACTATTTGAAAATAACACTAAATGATGAGGGGGCACTCATCGATCCTATTAACCGCTTGCGCCAGATTTATCCGAACGTACTACATTTAGAGCGTAAATGGGATTTGACCGATCTTAGAAGAAAAAAATCTTTCTCCTCTGTAAAAGATGAACGGAAATCAGAATTGGACCTGTTTGAAACGTTTTACCAAGAAATGACCGATCGGGACTTTGATTCTCAAAAGCAGGATTTGATGGTTTCGGTAATTGAGGCAGTTAAGAAAGAGGAGGCTTTGAAATGAGACCCGATATTTTAACGATGCAGGCATTCGGGCCATATGCAGGAAGGGAAACTATTGACTTTAATTCCCTTGGAGAACGAACGATGTTTGTCATTTCTGGAAAGACAGGCGCAGGGAAAACAACGATATTTGATGGTATTAGTTTTGCGATATATGGAAAAGCCAGTGGTGAAGATCGAAGCGGGCAAGATTTACGAAGTCAGTTTGCCGAAGATGATATATTGACGGAAGTCTCGTTACAATTTACCCTGCGTGGAAAAACGTATTTGGTGACCCGGTCCCCGCAGCAGGAACGCAAGAAAAAATCAGGTGAAGGAACAACAACGGTTGGAGCAAAGGCTGAACTATATGAGATATTGGCAGAAGGAAAAAAATTGCTGGGAGCAAATGTACGGGAAGTTGAAGAAAAAATCAAAGTACTCATTGGACTTGACGCTAATCAATTCCGGCAAATCCTGATGATTCCTCAGAATGAATTTCGAAAACTGTTAACATCCGACAGCAAGGATAAAGAACAGATTCTCCAGAAATTATTTCATACTGAACTTTATAAACGAATAGAAGAAAAATTAAAAGAAGAGGCTTCCATCCTAAAAAAGGAAAGTGAAAAAAGTGCACAGCGGCGAATTGAATTAATGAAAGGCATCCAGCCTGGCAATAATGTAGAATTACAGGCACAAATACAAGGGGAAGAGCCTAATGAACAACAGGTCTTACCGCTGTTACAGGAAGTCATTTTGCAAGCGGCAGAAAAAAGTGAGAATATAAAAAAACAAATACAAGAAAAGCAGAAAGCTCGTGATCAAGTAAATCAAGAACTTTCAAAAGCTGTCGATTTATTAAACCGATTTTCGGAAAAAGAAAAACTGCGAAATGAAAAGGAAGCCCTTGAAGCAAAGCTGCCAGAAATGGAATTAGTGAAAGTCCAAATAAAAATGGCACACAAAGCGGCTTCGCTTGAAAAGCAGGAACAATACTATTTGCGAATTGGCAAACAAGTACAAGAGGCGAATGCCGAACTTCAAAAATTAAGTGAGCAGTCCGAGAAGTTACGGATTGAGCGCATTGAGAAGCAGGATTCCTATGATAAGGAAAAGTTGAAGGATAATCAAAGAGAGCAGGCAGTACGGACTGTTCATCAGCTTGAGCAGGTAAAAGAGGCTGTCATGACTTTTGCAAGCTTAAAAGCACAGGTTACTTTAGATGAAAAAGAGTGGCAAACTAGTAAACGACTACGTGAAAAAACTGTTTCGGAGCATCTGGCCGTTGAAGCGGAAGCAGAGAAAGTCGCTCAAGAAAAAACAGAAGCGGAAAAAGCGGCTGTTCTTTATCGTGATCAGGAAATTGAAGCAGAAAGAAATAATCAATCGTTATCGAAGATTAAAAAGCTTCAAGAAGTTCTTAATGAAATCCAGAATACGAAACGAGTTCTGGATGATAAGGATAATCGGTTCCAAGAGTTACAAAGAATACAAATTCAGGAGAAGGAAAAACTGGAAACCTTGAACCGAAACTGGAGATCTGGTCAAGCGGGTATGCTTGCTTCCATGCTGCACTCTGGAGAAAATTGTCCTGTGTGCGGTTCGCTAAGTCATCCAAAACCAGCGCAATTGCATGAGCATATGCCGACGGATTTGGAACTGAAAGAGCAAGAAAACAAGCTAAAAACTGCAGAGCAACAAAAAAGCAAAGCGGAAAGTGAATATTATCAAGCGAAATACAAATATGATGCACTAATGGAGTCTTCACAAGAGAAGCTTAGTGACCTACAAAATGATATGCCAAAGTTTAGGTGTGAAAATATTGATGCGCATTTGCTACAGTTTGGACAAAAAGGAAAAGTGCTGCAAGAGCAGCTAAAAGAATTGATGCGGAAAAAGTCTCTTTTCAATGATTTGGAAAAAAGGTTGCAGGATTTAAAAGAGAAAGCATCCCAGCTTAAGGATAATATGATCTCTTTAGAGAGAAAAGAGGACCAAGGGAAAACGAGGTATATTGAAAACTCTACAAAACTAACAGGATTAACCGATTCCCTGCCAGACGGAATACGGACTGAGGAAGGATATAATGAAGCTTATCAAATGGCTGTAAATACGCAGAAACGCTTACAATCGGCCTTGGAAGATGCACAAAAAAACCTCCAACTGGTGAAGGAAAGAGAATCGGCCATCATTGCAAAAAAAGAATCCCTAAGTGGAAATATAGAGGCCTTAAATACAGAATTGAAAGAGGAGCGGGAAAAGTTAATTACGGATATGGCCAATCAAGGCTTTTCCAATTATAAAGAATATACGGCAGCAAAAAAATCGGAAGCGGCTCTTGGAAATTTGGAGGAGCAAGTACAACAGTATAATCAAAATTGGCAAAGTGTTTTAAGTCTGTTTCATGATTTGGAAATGAAATTAAAAGATGTGGCCAAACCAGATCTTGAAGGATTGAAAAAGACTTTCGATTTCATAGATGGAGAATTGGAGTCGTTACGGCAAAAACAGAATGAAATGCAGGCTGAAATTCGGACTAACGAAGAAATCAAAAAGAAATTGGCGCAAATCAGGGAAGATCAGAAAAGTTTAGATGAAAGGTACAGTATCGTCGGTCATCTGTCTGAGATTTCCAAAGGTCAAAACTCCTTCAAAATAACTTTTGAACGATATGTTCTGGCAGCCTTTTTAGATGATATCTTAAAAGAAGCCAATTCAAGGCTGCTGAAAATGACAAGCGGCAGATATCAGCTGTTGCGAAAGCTTGATCCTACACGCAGGAACATCCAGAGCGGTCTGGAGTTATCTGTGTATGACCAATATACAGGACATGAGAGACATGTCAAAACCCTTTCGGGAGGCGAGAGCTTCAAGGCATCCCTTGCACTTGCTTTGGGTCTTGCGGATGTTGTCCAGCAGAATGCAGGCGGTATTTCACTTGAAACGATGTTCATCGATGAAGGTTTCGGTACGCTCGACCCTGAATCTCTTGATCATGCGATTGAAGCGTTAATGGATATACAAAGCACGGGTAGACTGGTCGGAATAATTTCCCATGTGCCGGAATTGAAAGAAAGAATCGATGCACAGCTGCAAGTCATATCCACACAAAATGGAAGTCGAACGTCCTTTTATTTTGCTGGATAATCAAGAAAAAAGAATGGCTAAGGGAGAAGTGGTTCCCTAGGCCATTCTTTTTATTTTTGTGAATGAACTACTCAATGTTAATATCTTCAGCCGTTTTTCCGGGGGAAAACTTATGGATGCGAATCACCAAGATCGGATTCGAGAATTCAGCGGTAATTCTTCGAGAGCAAATCGAAAAGGGGAAAGGAATCTTTCTCTGTGTGGGCAGTGTATCTTCTTTTTTTTCAAGAATTGGCTTATCAGTATCGTCAACGATGATCGATAGCTCATTATCACATAGGCAAACTTTTATATCTTTCACATCATGATTTTCCAAAACCGCTTCCACCATATATTCATCGTCACTTTCGTATATATCAATTGAAAAAAGTTGATGATCCAACGCACAAGTTTCCGGATCCAGAAAAAAACTTTTTACCCATTCATCAAACTTGTCAACCTCATTCATTTGCGATCCATGTTGATTGTCTTGCATGTTGATACCCCCGGTTTTCCTTTGAGGTATTATATGTTGGAGCATGAAGAATGGTGATTGAAAAAGTGGTTCAAAAAATGTAATGGCAACCAAGGTCTTTAAAAAAGTAATCAAAGTTCTTTATAATCGACGATTTTGGCCCCGGGTAAAAAAGCGATATATTATTGTTGCCTGATTTGGTGCAGTTTCGTCCAGACCTAGTGATCTCAAACGGGAGAATTGTTGCAGAAAATGAAGAATTGACGATCCAAATGCCAGATTTGGATTGGGAAAAGTATTTACCTGAAAACACATTTTCCTTTTCAAGAGGAATTCTGGAAAATCATGATTTGTATCTATATCCACACACCTCTTCAAATGATTCAGTCCCTGTTATTCATTTTGTTAGTAATGTAATAACCGAACTGAAGAATTTGGTCCTCCCAGCCAAGAATGTTTAAGTCGATCTATCGGCCAAAGAGGGACTTATGTATCCAGCTCTTATCGATAGAAAGGGGGAGTGGGTTACAAAAGGTATTTTAGAAAACTTTGCGTTGAATTTAGATGGGATGGCCTCGACATTTAATACAACGACAGACTTGCTCACCATCGGAAGAAATCCAGAGGCGATGGCAAAAGCTGCTTCAAGAGTTCATGAACTGGGAGGAGGAATCGTAATAGTCGAAGGCAATGAAATAATTCTTGAAATTCCACTACAGCTTACGGGAATGATGACTTCAGATCCTTCATTTGATATGGCAGTTGAATTTAATGATAAATTATTAAAGGTGCTCCATGCGAGAGGCTTTCCTTTTCACGACATTTTGTATACTTTATTATTCTTAACTTGCGACTTTCGTCATGGGCTGCGTTTGAATCCCTTTGGGCTATACGATGTGAAAACCGATAGAATCTTATCTCCTTCCATAGCCATGACGGACTTTTTAAACAAAATGAACGCGTAGTTTTGGCTCGAGGGCTGCCGTATCACCACAGGATCTGGGGAAACGGCATCCTGATTTTTGTTAATGCGGCTCATCAAAAAATCCCTGGGAATTGAAAATCGATCATGAATTTTTCGAATGTTTGTATACTTTATTAACGAGACTAAAAAGTGACTGATTGTATATATGATCTTTACTGGATGGTCTGAACGATTGGACCAGATATGGATGATTCTTGGATACAGCGGTGGCCCAATCAGTCCATGAATGCGCAAAAGCTAAAAATCCAGGAATGGAAGTTGAGCTATAGATTTTTTTATTTGGCTCTTTTCGTAAAGATTGTTGTTTTTAAAACGAAACGATTTAACGTTGATTGGAGCGCAAGTGCGAGACTCCTGCGGGAGCAGCGGGACAAGTGAGACCCCACAGGCGTTTACGCCGAGGAGGCTCACCGCCCGCCCCGCGGAAAGCGAGCATCTGGAGGGGAAATCAACCACACCGCTTTACTTGGTAAATAGCAACAAAGTATGCGAAAACAGCCTTTTATTTAATGGACTCGTTAGCCAAGTTTCAATAAATATTACACTTGCCCATCCGTTGCTGGATGGGCTATTCAAATTTAACAAAATGACGATTTGTGAGTAGGTATAATCAATAATATGGTAAAAAACTAGTTTCAAAATCGCTAGAAAACCAATTAGAGTTTTTAAAAAAAATTCAAAAATGAATTATTGGTTTTTCGATGAATCCTCTCTAGAAAGGCATTATAACTGAATAAAATTCATTTATGAATTGACGGGTTTAACTACAAAGCGATTTTACACAAAACTGGGACTTGGCATGCAAGTTGCATAATCATAATAATAATAATAAGTATAAATCTAACATGCACGATATGAAATTCATTTATGTGCGGAGGGATAACTGGTGCGAAAAACAATAAATAAACCATGGGAGCAATGGTATGTTGAAAGAATGAAATCTATGGAGCTGCCGGAAATATCGGTCTATTCACTGCTTGATATAACAGCAAGGAAGTTTCCGCACCATACAGCGATCATTTATGAAGACCATTCAATGGATTATAAGAATCTAAAAATGCAGGTAGACAAACTTGCGGGGAAATGGAGAGAAATGGGCTTTGTTAAAGGGAAACGCATTGGTCTGATGATGGCCAACCACCCTAATTTCATAATCAGTTATTACGCCGCACAGGCACTGGGTCTGATAGTTGTACAGATTAATCCTCTGTATAAACCGCGGGAACTTTTGCAAATTTTAATAGACTCGGATACCAAGAATATTGTATTTGACCAAACGGCCGCAAATACAATCGAAGAAACGAAAGAGATATATGAATTTGATGTTTGCATCGATACGGAAAATGATCAAAATGGCTCCTGTTCCCTTCAAACGATGATTCAAACCGGAGATGCCATTAAGAAGCCCGAAATGATAAGCCCGTATGAAGATACTGCAGTCATCCAATATACTGGCGGCACGACTGGGAAGATGAAGGGTGTCATGCTTACCCACCATAATTTAACCTCCAATGTCGTGCAGAGTTTTGAAATGTATGGGGATTCCCTGAAACCTGGTGAAGAAATCGTTTTGGCAGCTACGCCTCTTTACCATGTTTATGCCATGACAAGTGCGATGAATCTAGGTATCTATATTGGGGCTGCCATCCTCTTATTTCCTAAATTCGAACTTCAAGATGTACTTGCAAAAATAAAAAAGTACCGTCCGACTTTCTTTCCAGGAGTTCCAAAGATGTATAATGCTTTCGTCAATCATCCTGGAATTGAAAACTATGGCCTGAATTGTTTAAAAAGTTGTTCTTGTGGATCGGCACCACTGCCGGTTGAAGTAATCAAGCGATTTGAGGAGCTGACCGGTGCCAAAATCGGAGAGGGTTTCGGCTTGTCGGAAGCTTCTCCTTCCACTCATCGCAATCCGCCATTCGGAAAAAGGAAAATAGGAAGCATTGGCATCCCATTTCCAGGCACGGACTGTATGATCATTGACGATGAAAACAATGAAGTGCCTAACACCTGCGTCGGCGAGTTGCTTATAAAAGGCCCGCAAATCATGAAGGGTTATTGGAATAACGAAGCCGAAACCAAAAAGGCCTTACAGAATGACTGGCTATATACTGGCGATCTTGCGGTGATGGATGATGAAGGATATTTCTATATAGTCGGCAGGAAAAAAGAAATGATCATCGTCGGCGGATTCAATATTTATCCGCAGGAGGTAGAAGGTGTTCTATATGAACATCCGGCAATAAAAGAGGCAGCTGTGGTAGGCATCCCCCATAAAGAAAAAGGAGAAATTGTGAAAGCATTCATCGTACCTAAAGAAAGCGCTTCCGTGGATCTTGAAGAAATAGAAGGATATTGTTATTCCCAATTGACTCCTTATAAAGTACCAAAAGTATTTGAATTGAGAAAAGAACTTCCGCGGAATACAGTGGGTAAACTATTAAAAAGATTGTTAGTTAAAGAAGAATTGGAAAAGGATTGAAAGAGGGGGATGTGGTTTCATTTATGAAGCTTAAGTTGGATGGTAGATCAGTATGTGAACAAAAATGAAGCAGAGGAGGGAATTATATGCGTTGGGTTGTTCTCATTCTATTATTCTTTGGAGCCGTCATCAATTTTGCAGATAAATCGATCGTGGGTCTCGCAGCTGTTCCCATCATGAAGGAATTCAATCTTACCTATGCGGAGTGGGGCCTTGTTGGAAGCAGTTATTATTGGCTCTACCCAGTAACAGGGATTTTTGGGGCAGCATGGGCTGATCGGCTGGGGGCTAAAAAAGTGCTTGGATTCATCATGCTGACATGGACTGTTTTGCAATTCGGCGTTTTAGCCATTACCGCTCTTCCATTATTGATTCTATACAGGATTTTACTGGGCGCATTCGAAGGGCCTTATAGCCCAATCGCTTACTCTCATGCCGATAAGTGGTTTCCGCCGAAATTGAAAGGCTTTGCCAATTCGGTAGTGGTTGGCGGAGGAACCGTTGGTGCGATGATCGTGGCACCGATCCTCGTTTCTTTAATTACGATATTCGGCTGGAAAGCTGCCTTTGCCGCCCTTGGTGGAGCAAGCCTTGTTTGGTTCTTCCTCTTTCAATTTTTAACAAAGGAAAATCCAGTTGAAGTATATGAAAACGTACAAAAGAAAAAGAAAGCGAAACTAGAAAAAATTAAATTGAAAGACTTTTTGTTGCTACTCGCATCACCTACTGCTTTGTTTACTACACTCGCATATTTTTCCACGTATATTTTAGTTGTTTGGTTTTCTGTTTGGCTCCCGATTTATTTAGTGGAAGCCGTAAAAATGACTCCAGGTCAAATGGGAACCAGCGTTGCGATAATCGGAGTCGTTTCCGTATGTATTTATATGGGTGTTTCGATGGTGTCTGATCATTTATTCAAGAAGAATCAGAATTGGCGGTCATCGAGGGTATTTGTCGTCGCGGGCGCCATGATTCTTGGTGCATTGTTCTTTTCCTCCATCATGGTATTTCAAAATCCAATCTGGGTAATAGTCGCCATGTGTTTAGCAAAGGGCCTAACATATGCAATTTTACCGATTGGACCAACGATCATGATCAATGAAATGCAAGAGCGTGGGGGATTGATGACAAGCATCTTAACATCATCAGGAAATATAGCAGGCATTATTGCACCTCTATTAACTGGCTATATCATAAGTTTTGCAGGAGGCAATGAATTATTGGGATATAACTTATCGATATTGTTCATGGCCATCCTTGTCCTGGCTTTTGGCATCCTGTTTGCGATATTCGTTAAACCAGCCAAATTAAAAGGGAAACATAAATATAAAAGTTCGGATAACTTTGACCTTAAGTCCTCATAAGCAAGGTCGAACCTGCTTACATTCAATGAAACTAGTGAAATGAAGGAATGCCTTCAAATGGGTGTGAAAAAAGGAAAAGGAGCGGATGGGAAAATGAATAGAGATGCCGTCATAGTTTCTGCAGTTCGAACAGCCATTGGTAAACAGGGAGGTGCACTTGCATCGGTGCCCGCCCACGCATTTGGAGCAGAAGTGATGAAAGAAGCCATAAAACGAGCGAATGTCGAACCTCATATGATAAATGATGTAATCATGGGGAATGTGTTAAGCGGGGGTGGAAACATTGCCAGGTTAACGGCGCTGGAAACAGGCCTCTCGCTTCATCTTCCGGGACTGACTGTCGACCGTCAATGCGGCTCGGGAATAAATGCTGTCAACTTGGCTGCACAAGCGATCCGTGCAGGCGAAGGTGCTGTCTATATCGCCGGTGGGGTCGAGAGCATGAGCAGGGCGCCATACTTGATGGATCGTCCGGAAAAAGCATATAGTGCAAAGCCGCCGCAGTTCAGAAAATCCCGGTTGTCCCCAGAAGTGATTGGCGATCCCCCGATGGGAATCACGGCTGAAAACTTAGCTGAAAAATATGAGGTCAGCAGGGAAGAACAAGATGAATTCGCACTACAAAGCCAAAAAAAGATGGCCAAAGCCGTGGAAGAGGGCCGTTTCAATGAGCAAATTGCGCCTATTCACATTCCTGTCAGAAAAGGCGACGATATTGAATTTAAATTGGATGAACATCCACGTCCGCAAATAACGAAAGAAGGGCTAGCCCAATTATCACCTGCTTTTTTAGAAGGAGGTTCCGTGACTGCAGGCAATAGTTCGGGATTGAATGATGCCGCATCGGCCCTAGTCATAATGTCGAGGGAAAAAGCGGTGGAATTGGGGATTAAGCCTTTAGCGACGATAAGGGCACAGGCCGTTGCAGGGGTAGATCCAAATTATATGGGGATAGGACCTGTTCCCGCTATAAGAAAGGTAATGAAGAAATCAGGTCTTTCTTTAAATGAAATGGACATCATTGAAATTAATGAAGCCTTCGCTGCTCAAGTCATTGCTTGTAATAGGGAGCTTGATATGAATCCCGCAAGAGTGAATGTGAACGGGGGAGCCATTGCACATGGACATCCACTAGGTGCGACGGGTGCCATCCTCATTACGAAAGCGGTTTATGAGTTGAAGCGTTCTGCTGGAAGGTTTGCTCTTATTACAGCTTGCATTGGAGGCGGGCAGGGAATTGCCACGATAATTGAACGTGAAGCCTGATTTTGTAAGAATGAGGACTCCAATTTACCGGAATACAATGAATTCCATGAAATGATTAGATGATAACAACCTTATATGCCCTATGAAGAAAACTTAAAAATGGCTACTTATGAACAGAACTAAGGAGGAATAAACCGATGACAATCACTTTAACCAAGGAAATGCAGCAAATGAAGGAAATGATCCGTAATTTTGTTGAAAGGGAAGTCGAGCCCTACGCCATTCAAATTGAAGAAGAAGATGCCATCCCGGAGCATTTGGTGGAAAAAGCAAAAGACCTTGGCTTATTCGGGATAAGCATTCCAGAACAATACGGTGGAATTGGCTTGAATGCTGTTGGAAAGGCTACCGTATTAGAGCAGTTAGGAAGGACCCATAATGGATTCGTTTCATTAATAAGTGCCCATACCGGGATAGGCAGTACAGGTCTGGTAAAGCTTGCATCCGAACATTTGAAAAAAAAATATTTGCCTGAAATGGCAGCAGGCACAAAAATTGGCGCCTTTGCTTTATCTGAACCAGGAGCGGGATCAGATGCAACCAATTTGGCAACAACTGCAGAAAAGAAGGGTGATTACTGGGTGATGAATGGGACGAAACATTTCATCACGAATGGACCGATAGCTGATGTTTATACCGTATTTGCTTTAACGGATAAAGATAAAGGAGCAAAGGGAGGGATTACAGCATTTTTAGTAGAAAGAGATTTTCCCGGTTTAATTGTCGGCAAAAAGGACAAAAAAATGGGGTTAAGGGGATCATATACCTCACTGGTCATTTTCGAGGATTGTATCATACCTGAAGAAAATGTTATTGGCGAAGTTGGAATGGGATATATCTCTGCCCTGAAAATTTTAGGTGAAGGACGTGTAGGTTTGGCTGCAAGATCAGTGGGATCAAGTGGTAAATTGATTGAATTATCAGCCAAATATGCAAAAGAGCGCATTCAATTCGGCAAACCAATTGCGGACAACCAAGCGATTCAATGGATGCTTGCTGATATGGCAACCGAAACGGAAGCCGCAAGAGCATTGACGATGATGGCGGCACAAAAGATTGATGAAGGAAAAAAAGTGATCAAGGAAGCATCAATGGCAAAGCTGTTCGCTTCAGACGTTTTTAATCGGGTCGCGGATAAAGCGGTTCAAATTCATGGCGGAATGGGATATATGGCTGAATATCCAGTTGAACGCTTTTATCGGGATGCCCGCATAACGAAAATCTATGAAGGAACGAATGAAATCCAACGTTTAATCATAGCAAGGAATGTCTTGGAAGAGTGTTAATTTCTTACTGTTTATTCGGGCAGGCAGTCTTTTGCCTATGAATCTTGAATTTCAAGGGGGAGGAACAAAATGGGAGAAGATATCGTAATCGTTAGTGCTGTTCGAACACCGATTGGAAGGTACGGTGGAGCATTTAAAGAGATTAGTTCCGGTCATTTGGCGAGCATAGCCATTAAAGAAGCGATTAAGCGTGCGAATATTGTAGCAGAACAAGTGGATGAAGTCATTTTCGGGGAGGTTAGGCAAACGACCGAATCCTCGAATGTCGCGAGAGTGGCAGCGCTGCGCTCAGGGATTCCCGATTCTGCACCGGCTTTTTCGGTAAACCGGTTATGTGCATCTGGAATGCAGGCCATCACCTCAGCAGCACAGCAGATAAGCTCAGGTCAAGCAAATATAGTCGTTGCCGGCGGTACGGAAAGCATGAGCCGCGCACCGCTTTATTTAAGAAGTGCCCGTTTTGGGGGAGATAGGACCAAGCTAGTGGATTCCAATACTGAAGCTGGACAGCAGCCACAAGAAATTTATGGGAAAAATTTAGGGATGGGAATCACTGCAGAAAATGTCGCAGAACGATACAGCATTTCCAGGGAAGAACAAGATGCCTTTTCAGTGGAAAGTCAACGAAGAGCGGCGCAAGCGATAGAAGAAGGAAAGTTCAAGGATGAGATTGTTCCTGTTCAGGTCTCTGACAGGAAGAATACGGTTACCATTGAAACGGATGAATATCCACGTCCGGAAACCACAATGGAAAAACTTGCAAGTTTAAAACCGGCATTCAGGGAAAACGGAACCGTCACGGCAGGGAATGCTTGTGGCCGTAATGATGGGGCTGCTGCATTGGTATTAATGAAAGCGAGTGAAGCGAAACGGTTACAAATACAACCACTCGCAAAGATTGTCGATTGGGCGACCGCGGGAGTTTCGCCTGAAGTGATGGGAATTGGTCCAGTACCAGCCGTCGGAAAACTTATGGAACGCACAGGGAAAAAGGTAGAGGAAATCGGGCTTTTCGAATTAAATGAAGCGTTCGCTTCACAGGCATTGGCAGTAATCAGGGATTTATCGCTAGATGAAAACAAAGTTAATGTAAATGGGGGAGCGATCGCTCTTGGACACCCAGTCGGATCGACGGGCGCCCGGATCGTGACAACGCTAATATATGAACTGATTCGCAGGAAAGAAAGATATGGTGTTGCTACACTTTGTGTTGGCGGCGGACAGGGAATGGCTATCATGATTGAAGCCGTATAGGCCAACGATTCAGGAGTGGAAACCCTATGCGTTTCTGCTTCTTTCCGTATATAAGTTGAATCGCGCCAAAGTGAGGGGGAGGAAGATTGCCTGTTGAAGTGGAAGATATTCGTAATCAATTCGAAAGTAGTGCGTTCTTTGCACATATAGGTTTTGAAATCATTCGGTTTGAAGAGGGGAATGTTACGATAAAGTTGAACATAGAAGAACATTTGCTTAATGTTAATGGAACACTGCACGGGGGCATTCATGCTACCATGCTGGATACCATTCTAGGAATGGTGACTCGTTCCGTTACCAAATCCAAAGTCGTTACGACAAGCTTAACTGTACATTATTTAGCCAGCATATCGAGCGGGGAACTATTTGCGGAAGCAAAAGTCCTTCAAAAAGGATACAAAATTGCCTTTACTGAAGGAGAAATAAAAGATACTGAGGGCAACACAATTGCAAAGGGCACAGGGATTTTTAAAATCATTCGTGATAAATGAGGCAAGGATGATCAAGTTGGCAGACAAATGACTATGCTCCATTTTAATTGAAAAGAATGAGGTGTGAAAAAAATTGACTAGAAATTGGCATGGATTTTATCCGAAAGAAACTCCTGCTGAAATTGACATTCCTGTATTGTCATTATATGGACTACTTGAACGTTCAGCCCGACTTTATCCAACTTGCAAAGCCGTAATAGATGAGGATCGGGAAATGACATTTATGGAATTAAAGGATGCCTCAGATCGTTTTGCTGTTAATTTATGCAACCGTGGATTTCAAAAAGACGATCGAATAGCTATCATGCTGCCAAATTGTCTAGAATATATCATTGCCTATTATGCCATTCATCGTTTGGGAGGTGTGGTCGTTCAAGTGAACCCACTGTATCAGGCGAGTGAATTGGATTATATATTACGGGATTCCGAAGCCAATTGGTTCATTGGGCGTGAGGAACAACGGGGAAAATTATTGCTAACAAGTTTTTCTGATAGGTTAACGTTCATTTCTGCTGAACAATTAATGGAAACTGGAACGGATTTATCAAGGAAAGATCAGGAACTTCCTGCTCTGGATCTCGATCCGAAGGAAGCTGTGGCTGTACTTCAATATACAGGGGGGACTACAGGGAAATCAAAAGGGGTCATGCTCACGCATTTTAATTTGATCTCGAATGTTTATCAAGATTTTGCCTTTACGGCAAATGCCCTTCAACTCCAAAGGCCTGGGGAACGGATGCTTGGATTGACCCCATTATTCCATGTGTTTGGTAATGGCCGATTGAATAGTGCCATATATGCCGGATCGACTTTTATCACATTAGAGAAATTTGAAATAAACAAGGTGGTGGATTTGATTCGAACACATCGGCCAACCATTTTTCCAGGCGTACCGACCATGTATATTGCTTTACTGAATCACCCGGAATTAACGGCGGACGATTTAAGCTGCTTTAAGTACTGCAGCTGTGGTTCAGCCCCGCTCCCGATAGAAATCATTCATCAGTTCGAAAAAAATTTACGGGTCACGATATTGGAAGGGTTTGGAATGTCGGAAACTTCACCCACAACCCACCGAAATCCAGTCATAGGGCAGAAAAAGCCAGGAAGTATCGGTATTCCATACCCAAATACCGACGCTAAAATCGTCGACCTGAAAACAGGCATTGTTGAATTGCCGGCAGGTGATAGAGGCGAACTGATCATTAAAGGTCCGCAAGTAATGAAGGGATATTGGAAAAATCCAGAGGAAACGGCAACGGCTTTGCGGGATGGATGGCTTTACACTGGGGATATCGCGACGATGGATGAAGACGGATATTTTTATATCGTAGGCAGGAAGAAAGATATGATCATTGCAAGCGGTTATAATGTTTATCCAATCGAAGTTGAAGATATTATTTATCAGCATCCAGCCGTAAAAGAGACATGTGTATATGGGGTTCCGGATTCATACCGTGGGGAAACGGTAAAGGCGGCCATTGTCTTAAAGAAAGGAAAGTCAGTTCCGGAGCAGGAAATCAGGGAGTTTTGCGTGCAACGATTGGCCAGATACAAAGTGCCGCGAAGTTTTGAGTTCAGGGAACAACTGCCAAAATCAGCTGTAGGGAAAATATTACGCAGAATTTTAATGGAGGAAGTGACGCAGAGCCCTACTGTCAGGGAGAGATAAGCATATCAATTATCGTTAAGTAGCTCATATGAAACCCTAAATAAGTGAAACCTTTTTTTGAGGTTCCCCTTATTTAGGGTTTTCCATCTTATCTTTATAAACTATAAAACTACTTTCCTTTTAGGGGAATATCAAATGAAGTCCCCTCCACCAATATTTCATGAGATTCACCATCGGCTATATCATCGGTAGTGAATGTAAATGAATCGAGCCGTTCGAAGTTTTCCTCGGGAGCAACCAAAAGGCCAATTGTGCCATTTCTTATTTCTCCTGGTTGGTAATCTGATCGGCTTACTTTTTTTGTCCCCATAAAAGTATCCCCGGAATGGATGAAAGTTTTAGAAGGCACATCATATGTAAGATCATCATTGAAAGTCACATTTTCCATGCTGAAGAACTGAAGTTCCTTCGAATCTTTATTTTCCACGGAATATGTTATCTCTAGATAGGAAACCTCTTCATCAATATCCGTTTTAGACAGCGCAGCTTTTTGATCGATTTCCTCCATGGATAAATCCTCTTTATAATATATCGAATAGGCCTCTTCAAAACTCAAACCCGTATAGGACTTGAGCTCCTTCTTTGCTTCATCTGAGAGTGAAGACAATTGAATCCTGCGGATATCCTTGATTGTGATGACCATGGGTGCCAATTCAAATGACTCATTAATGGACTTCGTTTCAAGCAATGTGAAGGTTCCCCAATTTTTTTGGCGGACCTTATCGCCGACTTGTTCTAGAAGGATCCCGCCATATTCCTGCACCTCAGGAATTTTGGACTCCTTGGCTTCCGCATTTTTTCCTTTTTCCGTTTTATCGATCTCGAAATAATTGAAGGCAATTACACTTAAACAAATAAGCAATAATCCAACAATTCCTGTAATGATCCATCTCTTGCGGATACTTCATCACTCCTTGTCTTAAACCATTGATGTCATAAACTATAATATACCATTTTTTTCGCAAATGGGGGATTGGGTAACTGAAGAAATTATGAGCCCGGTAGACTTCGGGGTACATGCCTCAAGGCTGCTTAATTAAATAAAGTGTTTAACTTTTATACGATTGGCAATCACTTTGTTGAAACGGTTAGGTCTCATACCTCATTGAATAAAAAACAAGCAAAGGAGCTTGCCATCGATACGATGCAAAAATGTCAACCTATCAAATCCCGCGAATCTATTAAAAAGCTATCATTTTCAATTTAGTGGAGGTATGCTTCAAAACGTGATGATTGTTCTCCTTTTTTAACATTCTCTTAAAGAGAATAATGAATTTTTTGTATTTTCAATATTTACAGTCAAAATTTGAAATGGTAGTATAACAATATCTATTAAGAATTATCAAATTATAAGGTTTTTTCAAAAAAATCATTTTTTTATTATAATGAAAGTTTTTAAAACTAAAATATTGATATTATAGCTAGAATATTTTGTGTTTATTTTTCTTTAGGGGATGAATGATGATGATCAAAAAAATGTCAAATGCAATAAAGTCAACTGAAATAGTAAAGCAAACATCTGGAATATATGAAGAAGCTGTGAGATTAAGAAGAATGATCCATGAAAATCCTGAACTTGGATTTGAAGAGCATAAAACGGCTGAAATTATTGCAAATTATTTAAAAGATCTTGGAATTGAAGTGACAACCGGAGTGGCTAAGACAGGGGTTGTGGGTATTCTTCGTGGAGATAAAGAGGGACCTGTGCTTGCTTTGCGAGCTGATATTGATGCTTTACCTATACAGGAGAAAACGGATGTAAGCTACAAATCTAAAAATCCTGGGGTTATGCATGCTTGCGGACATGATATGCATACCGCGATGTTACTTTCTGCCGCTAATATTTTATCTCAAAATAAGCATCATATCGCGGGTACAATAAAATTCATTTTTCAGCCTGCTGAAGAGATGAAGGGCGGGGGAATAATGATGGTTGAAGAAGGTGTATTGAGCAACCCTCCCGTCGACCATGCTTTTGCTTTTCATGTTTGGCCTGAATTAGCTACTGGAACTTATGGTTTTAGAAATGGTGCGATAATGGCAAGTATGGACTCTTTTGATGTTGTATTAAAAGGTAAACAAGGTCACGGGGCAGCACCGCATCAAGGAGTGGATGCTATTGTGGGTGCTGCTCATGTTGTAACAGCTCTACAAACAATTGTTAGCAGAGAAACAGATCCAGTAGATTCCGTTGTTATTACAATCGGAACAATTGAAGCAGGGGATGGCTATAATATTATTCCTGAAAAAGCTAGTTTTAAAGGAACTGTACGAACACTTAATGCGAACACTCGTAAGGAAGTGGCTGCAAGCATTCAACGAATTATCGAAGGAGTGGCTTCCGCACTTAAATTAGAAGTTGAAATAAACTATAACTTTACAGTGGGGTATCCTGTTACAATGAATGATCCAAAATTTAATGAACATGTTGCTGCCATTGCTACTGATTTATTTGGAGAAAACTCAGTGCAGTGGCTGTCTAAACCAAGTATGGCAAGTGAAGATTTTGCCTTCTATTTAGAAAAAGTCCCTGGTACATTTGTCTTCTTGGGAGTAGGAGAAAACCCTGAGGATCCGATGAAGCTGCATAGTGACGTATTTTTACCAGATGAAAAAGCGATGATCCAAGGGATTTCCCTTATCGTAGGACTAGCTATGAATACAACTGAAAAAATTCAATAAATTAAAAAATGATAAGTAAAAACAGTGTTGGTTTTCCTTATAGAATCAGCATAATTTGTAGAAAAGGAGTGTAATATAGTGCAAGAAAATTCTCTGCGTAATTGGAAAATTCATTTATTTGTTTTGATATTAGTCTGTGTTACAGAATTTATTGGCGTCAAAACGTTTAACATTGGGATTGGAGCCATTGCATTATTTCCAATGTTGTATGCATTAATTATCGGAGCCATTATTAGTTTACCTTCTTTCAAAATTTTAAAAATGAAGGAAATGAATGTAGCGGCCAATATTTTAGGGATTTCATTCATGCTTTTTGTAGCCAAATTGGGAATGTTAATGGGGCCTTCATTGCCGAAGATATTTGATGCTGGGATTTCTTTAGGATTACAAGAAGTGGGACATTTCGCAGGTACTATCCTATTAGGGTTACCGATTGCTTTATTACTTGGAATGAAAAGAGAAGCAGTCGGTGCTACTTTTTCAATCGATAGAGAACCTAACTTAGCCATTATCGCTGAGAAATATGGCTCGGATTCACCAGAAGGACGGGGAGCGCTGGGCGTATATGTTTGCGGTACTTTGTTTGGGGCTTTATATCTGTCAGTGTTAGCAAGTTTTTTGGCTCAAACTGGTTGGTTTCATCCAATTTCACTAGCCATGGGTGCGGGTGTAGGTTCAGGTAGTATGATGGCTGCCATGTCAGGGGCATTAGCTGTTATATTCCCGGAATCCGCAAAGGATATCGCAGTTTTTGCTGGTGCTGCTAACTTAATTACAACAATTTTAGGAACGTATATATGTGTATTCTTTTCTCTTCCTTTTA
Organism: Peribacillus aracenensis; assembly: GCF_025175645.1. NCBI lineage: Bacteria > Bacillati > Bacillota > Bacilli > Caryophanales > Bacillaceae > Peribacillus > Peribacillus aracenensis. The sequence continues at coordinate 27,664 of NZ_JANZMJ010000023.1, read as the reverse complement.
CAAACTATTTATACAAAAAATTTGAGCCTATTTTAGGGCGAAAGTCAAAAAAAGATCAAATCAAAAATATTGAAGCATAGGGCATAAAGGGGAGATTTTATATGAAAGATAAAATATTGACTTTTATAATTATCGGCATAATAGCTATTATGGGAAATTGGATTGGATACAATGTTTCACCAATTGACGCATTACCAGGTATGATGATCATTGTTGCTGTAACGATATTAGGGTTCTTTTTCGCAAAAATCTCCCCTATTAAACTACCAATTGTTGTTTGGGTTTCTATGTTAGCCTTATTGGTTACAACCCCGATTTTTCCAGGAAACGCATCAATCATTAAAATAACAGAACAAGTTAATTTTATGGCCTTGGCAACACCTATTTTGGCTTATGCTGGCCTTTCTTTCGGAAAAGATTTGAAAGAATTTAAGAAATTGGGATGGCGTATAGTTGTTATATCTCTAGTTGTATATACAGGAACATTTTTACTATCAACCCTAGTTGCAGAAATTGGTTTTAGATTAACTGGTAAATTCCATTAAGTTTTTGTGTTCGTGCTACTAGTATTTCACTTAAAACCAAGGGAACGAAAAAGATGTCTACGCTGTATGAGATGTCAAAAGAGCAGCACAGTTTCACTTTAACTATGGCTTTATAAAATGTCCGATCCTAAGATTATGGAATCGGGCATTTTTTTATGCAAGGAAAGCATCAATTTCTCCCGTAAGAACTGAAGTATTAGGTTCCTAGATTGGTATCTGATTTCCAATGGATATAGATATGATTAGCAAAATATCCTAAGCAATATATAGTTATTTATACTTTAACATTGAAGCAGCCAGAGGATTGCAGTTATTTCAATGTCTGTTTCATATAATGAAGCAATTTATAAACAGTTAGAAGGAAAAGAAAAGCAACAAATATCTCATGAATTAGATAAAGCCTCTTTCTTAAGTAGTCTAATGTAATTTAAGGAATATATATTGATTTGACTATGGAAGGATTGAGAAGCATATATTTTGGAGAGTTAGATGAACCAGAAAAAAAGCTAATTATATATAAATAAATGTATCTACACTTCTTAGACGTGTAAAAGGGTATCGAATTCAGACATTTGATGATGGTAGGTCAAGATAAGAAGAGATTCATAATGAAATCCTATCCTTATTGGAGAGTTTAGAATGCTGATACCATAAATGCCAAAGAGAAATAATCAACCATATATTAGATTGATTATTTCTCAAATTAATAATCATCAAAGTTATTCTTCTAAGAATAACCTTATACCGAATACTAATAATACTGTACCCGAAATACCTTCTATGGCACTATTAACACTCTCTCTTTTTAGGACCATTCTTAGCTGTCGTATTAGTACGCTATAGAGTAAGTACCAAAGACCTGTAAGTGCTGTAAAAGTGAGTCCCATTAAAATAAATTGGAAAAAATGACCTTGACAATCTAAAAAAATGAGGTAAGAAGCTTAAAACTGTTGTTTTCGGGTTGGTTTTGAAAGTTTTATTGATTTATTTTCGCTAACAAATGTTGAACCTAAAAGCAATATACCACCAAGCATTTGAACAAATGTCATTTGCTCTTGCAAGATAAGAGCAGAAATCAGTATCGCTACAAATGGATCTACATAGCTTAACATAGCAATACTTTGTCCTTTTAATTTTTGCATACCTGAAAAAAATAACCAAAATCCAATACCAGTGTTAACAATCCCTAATAGTATTATAAAGGGAATGGATGATCTGGATACTTCCAAGATACTAAATCCCTCAGTAATAAGCACATATGGTAATAGCAGCAAAGCAGTTGTTCCAAGTTGGATCATGGTAATCTCTAACTTGGCCATGTTTTGAATGAATTTATTTAATAACATTAATGCAGCGTAAAATGCGGCTGCAACTAATCCAAAAAAGATCCCAAGCAGATCACCTTTTCCAGATGCACTTATGCCATTTCCAACAATCAATAACATACCTAATATCGCAACACCAATACAAACAATCTTTTTGATAGGTAATTGTTCCTTAAGGATAATTGGTGAGAGAATCATGACAAACACAGGTGCAAAGTAATACCCTAATGTTGCGTTAGTGATTGTTGTATAATCGTAAGATTGATAGAGAAAAATCCAATTCCCTCCTAATGCAATACCAGAAAGAAATAGGGTGGAAGCATTAGTTTTCACCGATTTCCATGAAATGGATTTTTTCATCATAAAAAATACGAACATCAAAAATAGACATCCGATTGAACTACTTAGTAAAGCTGTTTCACTCGAAGATAAATCAATGTATCTTTGCACTAAACCGATCGTACCAAAGATTATCATTGATAATATAAACTGAATGTTAGATTTCATCGTCTACTCCTTCGAATCTGCGAAACAGCTTATATTTCACAGATTCTTAATCTGTTTTTTTAATATAAGCTTATTCAGTACTGTTTTAACAAATGGAGTAAACGGTGGTGGCGGTGATGTTGAAAATGGCTTCCAAGTGTTTAATTTTGTATTTGATAATGGCATCATAATTCCCCCTATTTTTTCTATTAATAGATTTTGAAAGTGACAAGTTAAGCATTCCTTCATATAGAGCTGCAATGACAGAAGCTAGGCTGCCTTGTCATTGCTTAAGAAGAATGTTGTTCTTGCTTTAATTCATGATGTAAGACCTCACCAATACGTTTTATACCTTCCCTAATTTGTTCTTTCGTTGTATTCGAGTAATTTAGCCGTAATGTGTTCTTTTGTGTACCATTTGGAAAAAATGGAATACCAGGAACAATGGCCACATTATTTTTCAAGCACTCCACAAAGATTTTACTTGAATCAACAGAAGCAGGAAGCTCTACCCAAATAAATAACCCGCCTTCCGGCTTGCTGTATGAGATGTTTTCAGGGAAAAATTGATCGATGCAGGAAATCATCGTTATGCATCTTTCTTTGTATACGGCTTTAATATTTTCAATATGAGCCTCTATATCATAAAGTTCCATATATTTAGCCGTGATCCGCTGTGCAAAGCTGTCAGAGTGTAAGTCTGCTATCTGCTTAAATGCCACGTATTTTTCAATAAATACTTCATCCGCACAAATCCAGCCAAGCCGAAGTCCCGGTGTGAAGATTTTCGAAAAGGTGCTCAGATAAATGACCCGGCCTTCTGTATCAAAATATTTTACTGGCGGAAGTGCAGTTCCAGAAAACCTGATAGCTCCGTACGGATTATCTTCCAAAATCAAAACATCATACTGGCTGGCGAGCTCGATCATCCTTTTTCTTCTTTCAAGCTTGAGCGTTCGGCCTGTCGGGTTTTGAAAATCGGGAATGGTATAAATGAATTTTGCCTGGGGATTCTCCTGAAGCCGTTTCTCCAGTGCGTCCATCATCATGCCGTCTTCATCCATCTCTACTTCTACAAAGTTGGCATTGTATACTTTAAAGGCATTGACCGCAGCCAGGTATGTAGGGCTTTCGCAAATGATGGTATCCCCTTCGTCAAGAAAGAGCTTTCCTGTCAGGTCAATAGCTTGCTGGGACCCTGATGTAATCACGATTTGCTGTAAATGGGCTTGAATACCGATCGCATCCATCCGCTTAATGATCGCGTTTCTAAGCGGGATATATCCTTCTGTTATACTGTATTGAAGGGAAGCAGGGCCATCTTCTTTAAGAACGGCTTCACATGCCACATTCAGTTCCACCATGGGAAACAGTTCCGGAGCCGGGAGACCTCCTGCAAAAGAAATCACTTCTGGCCGTTCTGTGACCTTTAAGATTTCACGCGTTTCAGAAGATTTAACCAAACTAGCTCTCTTTGCAAATTTGTTTTGCATTTCTAAATGCTCCTTTTAATCATATTGTTTAACAATCATTAGCTGTTTCGTTTTCTTTACTGTATCGAGGCATGATATCCTGCCGCTAAATTTGAATTATCATAACACGTACATAAAAAACCATACAATATTATAATTGTATGGCAAACAATATTCCTTTCACGTTTCAATTATTTTTTTAAGTATAATAAGCGCTTTTTCAAGTTCCTCTTTCGTTTCTGGCGCACAAATCCCCAAACGCACGGCATTTGCCGGTGCGACATTACCTACCGCAAATCGCCCTCCACTATAAACTTGTACACCTTGTGCTGCAGCTAATTGTTCAAATTGGTCCCCTGTATAATGGTTCGGCAGATGTAACCAGCGAAAAATCCCTGTTTCTCCGCCTAAACAATTTTCCTTATCTAAATAATGATTGACCAGTAGAGTGCGAGCTTTAGTTTCCTCTTTATGAAGTGCAACAATGTTTTCAAGTTGACTCGATACAATTGCTCGTGCTGTTAACTCCGCAAGTAGTGGCGATACGGAAATATTTAAGTTATAAAGAGCTTTTCGAGTAGAATCCAGGAATTTCAAAGGAACTGCCACATAAGCAAGGCGGAGTCCAGGTGCCATCGATTTCGATAAACTCGCTATATAAATCGAATGCTCAGGTGCATATGTCGCTACGGCAGGCAATACTTTGTCTTGGGTTAAATGATACATTCCATCTTCAATGATAAATAAATTATACTTTATGGCAATCTCCGCAATCGCCTTTCGAGTACCGATGCTCATTGTATACGTCATCGGATTCTGGTAATCCGGAATAATATATAAGCCTTTAATGTTTTCGTTTTTGCATGCATACAGAAGTGCTTCCGGACTCATTTCATCAGTTTCTGACCGAATCGGGACAAGCTGGATGCCCAGCATCGCGGCAGCTGTCTTTAACCCTGGATATGTATGGTGATCGACACCTATCCGGTCTCCATGCTGACAAAGACCTGCAAGTGTTGCGGTGATGGCATTTTGTCAGCCATTAGCCAGTAAGACATGCTCTCTAGTCGTTTCAACACCGGCATGTTTTAATAATTTGACGCCTGCATCTTTTTGCCAGATCGAATCACCTGGCCGACTGTACCCAAACCATCTCGCACAATCGGATTCTTGTAACATGGATTGCAGTAGGTCATGTAAAGGTCCGTATGATACACGATCTGGTAGCATTGCGCCCATTTCAATTAAATGTTTTGGCTTTTCTTCTGAAAGCAAGTATGCGTTCGAAATCGCATCATATGAAACATAAGTTCCACTGCCAATGATTGCACTAATCAGTCCTTTTAACTCAGCTAATTTAAATGATTTTGAGATTGTACTTAGATTCACATCCAAATAGTCTGCTAACTCTCTTTGCGGGGGAAGTTTTGTGCCTGGAACTAAGCGTCCCTCTTTAATGTCAGATTCTAACTGCTTAGCTAATGCCTGATAAATCGGTCTATCTTCTCGATTTAATGTCGGCTTCCATGTCATTGGATATTCTTCAAACGAATTAATAGGCACAATCCTCATCCTTTTTTCATACAATTATAAAATTGTATGGCAACAAATTCAAATTTATAAATTACTTTAGACATTCTTCACAATCGAGCTCGATTTTTAAAGAATAAAGGACACAACCTATTTGATATAACAAATAGGTTATGTCCTTTAATTTATCTATATTTTTTTAATGTAGGTCTTGATAAACAATGATATGCGGCAAATAGACATTTTTTCTCCAATATCGCCCAGTAACGTATGATATGGATAATAGATCAATAATGGGCCAGGCACGACGATATAGTATTCTCTATTGCAAAAGGAGTGGAGAAAAATCGATTAAATAACTGACCGCTTAAAAAAACGTATTTCGGTCCATTAACAGACATTTACTTTTATTATTTTGATAGTTAAAGTTATAAACAATAATAAAAACTTACTATTCAGTATTATTTGAAAAATGAAAGTGGAGGATCAAATGAATACAAAAGTATTAGTAATAGGTCCTATAGATTTAGTAGAACTAGTGTTTACCATCGGCCGATCGTACTCTGACATTACCATGTTACCTGCACCTTATACACATGAACAGGAAACAATAGATGTGATTAGGAGAAGAGTCGACGAGGCGGATGTTTTATTCTTTTTAGGCACCATTCCTTATCAAATGGTAAAGAATCAAAATATTACAAAGCCAATGGTTTTTATCCCCTCAACAGGAACATCTTTGTATCGAACACTTTTTAAGATCATTACTGAAACTTCTTTTAATCCAATCAAGGAACCGTTAAGGATTAGTATAGACACATTGCCAAATAGAGAAGTAAAAGAGTGTTTTGAGGATTTAGAAATATATCCAGAAAAGATGTTTCTGAAAGCTGATCACAAAGCGGATGAATTGGTTCATTTTCATTATGAATTATGGAAAAATGATCAAACTCAGGTGGCCGTTACATGTGTTAAATCTGTATACGAATCGTTAAAAGGGCTAGGGGTACTAGTATTCAGGGTCCTCCCTACAATGTCCGCCATTCGATCTAGTTTGAATAATGTTCTCTTGGAGGGGAAGGCCTTACTTCAAAGCGATACACAAATTGCCATTGGAATCCTGCATTTTAATAACTTGCTTTCTTCTTTCAAAAAGTCCATATCAGAATATGGAGAACAGCGAAAAAAAGCAGCACTTCAAAATCTTCTTATCGATTTTTGTGAAGAGGCCCAGGCTATTTTTGACTGGTCAGAACGAGATGAAGTCCGATTTATAACTACTCGGGGCGCCATTGAAAGGACTACCCACAAATATAAAAAAGCTCCGCTATTAGATGAGATAGCCATGAAAATCGATGTAGAGACCACCATCGGAATAGGATTTGGATATACAGCAAACGAAGCGGAGGTTAGTGCCCGTAAAGCACTTATGAAAGCGAGGCTTAATAAACCGAGTTGCTTTGTGGTTGACATGGATGGAACGGTTTTTGGACCTGTCGGAAAAGAGGGGAGATTGAAATATTCCTTGCGGAGTGATGACCCACATCTAATGAATTTAGCAAAAACGGCTGGGCTCAGTATTGCAACCATAAACAAATTACTTTCCTTTTGTGAGTGCTTTGGCAATAGATGCATCACAGCAAATGATCTTGCTAACGGACTGGGTTTGACCATAAGGAGCGCAAGGAGAATCCTGAATACCCTTGAAAATTCGAATCTAGCTGTCATCGTGGGTGAGGAACAGCCCATAAACCGAGGGAGACCCCGACAGCTATATGAATTCCAATTTTCCAGGGAGTCAGTCAGATAAGGTTTTATTTATTAATAGTGAAGAAAGGGGAACTTTTATGAGAATAGCAATCGGTCAGTTGGCACATGAAACGAATACGTTTTCTCGAGTAAGAACGACAGTCGACTTATTTAAAGTATGGGAATGGACCCAGGGAGAGGAACTTCTCGATAGGCATACTGGTGTATTGGATTATTTGGGTGGGATGATCGATCGGGGAGAAGAGCTGGGGATTGAAATTGTGCCAACCTTTGCAGCCATGGCCAATCCTTCAGGAACGATAACACAGGAAACGTTTCAAAAAGCAAAAAATCTATTAATATCAAGTATCATGAATTCTGGAAAATTGGATGGGATTTGTCTATTTCTTCATGGAGCAGGAGTAGCAGAAGGAGTTGACGATATTGAAGGAGAGATCCTATCGGAATTAAGAAGCGTTTTGGGTTCAAAAGTACCAATAGTAGCTGCTTTGGACCTCCATGGTAATATTACGGAAACCATGGTTGAAAAAGCAGATGTACTGCTCGGCAATATAGATTACCCTCATACGGATTCCTATGAAAGGGGGATAGAAGCGATTGATATAACCGCTCGCATGATTCAAGGGAAAGTTAACCCGGAAATGGCTCTATCTAAATTACCATTACTAATTCCTACTACAACCTCCTACTTTTCTCCAATTAAAGAAATCAATGAATGGTGCGAGGAATGGGAAAAGCATCCCGAGGTCCTTGATTGTACCTTATTCCATGGCTTTCCATATTCAGATATCCCTCACGCAGGAGTTTCGGTAATTACCATTACGAATAATGAACCCTCTCTAGCACAAAAAATATCAAATGATATAGCTGCTAGAATTTTTGAAAAGAAAGATGATTTTTATCCAATATTACCGTCACCAAAGAAAGCCATTTCATATGCTTTCTCCCGAAATGAAATGCCCATCATCATTAATGAAGCATCTGATAACCCTGGTGCTGGTACACCAGGTGATGGCACCTTTTTATTGAAGGAAATGATAGAAGCAAACATTCCAAATAGCTGCTTTGGGTTTATTTTTGATCCAGAAGTAGCAAAAGTGGCCCATAAAGAAGGTGTGGGGTCCCTAATTCATGTCGAATTAGGCGGTAAAACAGATCGTTTACATGGTAACCCTCTAAAAATATCAGCTTATGTAAAAAGCCTATCTGATGGCAAGTTTATTCAGTCCTCACCGATGTGGAATGGAAGCAAGGTGAACCTGGGGAGAAGCGCAAGATTATTGGTTGGTAGTGTGGATATCATTGTATGCTCTGTTAATTCCCAGACCTTTGATGAACAAATTTTCCTTCTTCATGGAATAGATGTTGAGAAATCAAGTATTGTTGGTTTGAAATCATCTCACCATTTTCGCGCAGCCTTCATGCCTATTGCTAAAGAAATCATAACGGTTGACTCGCCTGGGTTAAGCAGTGCGAAGTTATCAACCTTTGATTACAAGAATATAAGCAGACCGATTTACCCTTTTGATTCTATTTTAAATCATCAATTAGTCTAAATAATATATAGAGGATGTGGTCAAATGCTAGACGTGATTATAAAAAATGGAAGGGTTTATGATGGAACAGGGAACCCTTGGACGAAAACGGACATTGGAATCGAGGATGGAAGAATTACTTTAATGGGGAATTTAAGCAGCGAACAGGCTGGGCAAACTATAGATGCCAATGGGTTGGCAGTTTCACCAGGATTTATTGATCCTCATGTTCATTCCGATTTACTTTGCACTGTTCCAGAAGTTCATAAAATAAAGGCACTTCAGGGTGTGACTACAGAATTATTTGGCCAGGATGGTATTTCTGTTGCTCCTGTATCAGAAAAAACAAAGCCGTTATGGAAAAAACAATTAAGTGGACTGAATGGCGATATTGGGGAGTGGCCATGGAATAGCATTGATGAATATTTTTCATTTCTGGAAAAGTCAAAAATGATAGGCAACGCAGCTTACCTGGTACCCCATGGCGCGGTTCGTTCCTTGGTCATGGGGTTTGAAGATAGGGTGGCCACTAAACAAGAATTGGAAAAAATGCGTTTGCTGGTCGAGGAAGGAATGCGTATGGGAGCAGTAGGCTTGTCCTCAGGGTTGGTATATCCCCCAAATGTTTTCTCCAATAAGGAAGAATTGATTGAAATATGCAAGGGTACCGCGAAATATGATGGCTGTTTCGTTGTCCATATCCGGAATGAAAGCATTCACTCTTTATCAGCTTTGGATGAAGTCATAGATGTTTCCAGACAATCCGGTGTAAGATTACATATTTCTCATTTTAAGATAATTGGCCAAGGAAACAGGGATAAATTTAAGAAAGCACTGGACAAGATGAATGCCGCTAGACAGGAAGGTATTGAAATTACCTTTGATCAATACCCATATTCAGCAGCTTCAACCGTTTTTCATGCCATACTTCCACCTTGGATGCATGCAGGCGGAACGGAAGAAACGCTGAAACGATTGAGTATTCCAGAATTCAGAAAAAGAATCTCTGATGAATTTAAAACAAACACAGATTATGAAAATTGGGTTTTGAATTGTGGCTGGAAAAATATCATGATTACCTCCGTTCAAACGGGTTCTAATAAATGCTTAGAAGGTAAGGATATGATTGAAATTTCAGAAATCAGGCAGCAATCCCCTGAAGATGCCGCATTTGATATTCTTATTGAGGAAAAAGGGAATGTAGCGATGGTCATTCATTGGGGCTTTGAGGAAGATGTTTTGCAGAGTATGTGTCATCCGCTGCAAATGGTGGGATCTGATGGGATTTTTGGTGGTAAGCCGCATCCACGATTACACGGGACATTTCCGAGAGTATTAGGCAAATATGTTAGGGAAGAAGGAGCCTTGACGCTTGAACAAGCGATTCGTCGAATGACAGGAGCTCCTGCGCAGCTAATGAGATTAAAGGATAGGGGGTTAATTAAAGAGGGATATCAGGCAGATATTGTTATATTTGATCCCAAAAAAATTAAAGATCGAGCAACATTTGAAGAGCCGCTATTAGAGCCTGAAGGCATACATGTGGTCTATATAAATGGAAAATTAACCGTTTATCATGGGGAATACACAGGAGCACGATATGGGAAGGTAATTAGAAGGTTCCAAAGTTCAAAAATAAATAAAGTGGCAACATTTCAGGATCGATAGATAATACGCATTAATTTGCATATGGAAAGAAAAAAGAAGGATTAGTAGAAAAAGGGAGGAATAAGATGAAGCGTTACATTGGAGGGTCCCAAAATAAGCACTTTATATTATTTTTGCTGTTTGTTGGCTATCTGGTTGATTACTTGGATCGGATGGTCATGAGTGTGGCTGTTGTATCTATTAAGGAAGAATTTAATTTGGATGCTGCTGCTGTCGGGGCAATCTTGAGTAGCTTCTTCTTATCCTATGCCATCATGCAAATACCAGGAGGATGGCTAACAGATAAACTGGGTTCGAGAAAAGTCTTAATATGGTCCATCATTGTATGGTCTGTTTTTACCGTATTTACCGGTTTTGCCTGGTCTCTTATTTCGTTACTCGTCATACGTTTTCTTTTCGGGCTCGGTCAAGGAGGATATCCTTCTGCTTCCCAAAAAGGGCTAGCGGATTATTTTCCCCGGGATGAAAGGCCAAAGGCTTCTGCTTACTTGATGTCATCCAATTACTTTGGGATGGCACTTGCCCCGCTTGTGGCTGCGCCGATGATTTTATTTATGGGCTGGAGAAACATGTTTTATGTAATCGGATTGCTAGGAATATTGTTAACGATAGCTTTCTGGGTATATTTTAAACCAAAAGAAAGTACTGCTCCATTAAAAGACACTAGTGTTCCAATGAAGGAATTGCTGATGAATTCCGGATTGTGGAAAATAACTGTCATGTGGTTTGCTGCCGGAATAGTAAATTGGGGACTTTCCTCCTGGATTCCATCTTATTTGATGGAAGCTAGAGGAATGGATCTGCTGTCCATGGGTTTTTATGCAGCATTACCGGGTATCTCAACGGGAGTTGCCATGTTGTTCAGTGGATGGCTTCTTGACAGGTTTTTTAATAATTTGGAAAAATATTATGCGGCATTTGGCATGCTTATGTCTGGGATATTCCTATATTTGATGTTTACATCGACCTCCTTAGTAGCTGCAATGGTTTATTTGAATCTTTGTATGGTCTTTAAAAGCTTTGCCTTTACAGTTGCTTTTGCTTTGCCGCATAAAATCATGTCTAAAAAGGTTATCGGTTCCGCAATGGGTGTAATTAATATGGGGGCACAGGCCGCAGGTTTCATATCACCTCTTGTCATGGGCTTTATCATCACCCTTACAGGATCTTACAATGGGGCATTTTGGTTCTTGATTGCTTGTTCCGCCATTTCAATAATTGCTGCGCTGTCCATTAAAAAGAATCATCATATGGAGCAACCAAAAGATGTTGACTTATTAGCATAGTAGATGAAAAGGCGACGTATGCCTGTCAAAAAACGAAAACAATATGGAAAGGAATAAAACCTGGGATTTGGCCTTGAAAACCAATCCCGGGATTTTTGGCCTAATTTAAGAAGACTCAAAAATAAGCAGGTTTTTCTAGTTTCCTCAGCTACAGTACAAGCCGTTTTATAGTAAAGGCATATCGTATAACGAGGGGGAAATCTTGAAAAAATGAGAACAAGCATTTATTCTTCTATTGTTTTTTCATCCAAGTAAACCCATCTCCCTAGTAACAAATTTTTTAAAAAGGAGACGTTTAGGGAATGTGGCCAATTAAAAATGGTAAGGAAAGGATACATCAGCCGAATAAAAGTACAATACTGTCCAAGCAAGAGATGAAAGCCATTGAGTCCTGGATATCTCAAATAGGGATATTCCAAATTTATAAAACCGCTGGACAAATAGTATCTACCGCCAGAAAAACGCTAAAGTTCAAGTATAAAATGATCGGGCATGGTTTTAACCGGGTCGTCTATGATTTAAATAATGGCTATATTTTAAAAATTGCATTGTCAGAAGTAGGATTAATGAGCAATGCAAATGAAGCTTATATATATAATAACTGTAATGAGGAAGTCAAAAAGTATTTATGTCCGGTTAAGGAGCATGGGACGGGCTGGATTATCATGAAAAAGGTGGACACGAAGGTGCCGTTTGTAATCAAGGAATATACGAAACTGTTCAAGGTGGAATTAAAATTACTGAGGCACGGTATTATACCAATAGATTTGCGTTTAGAGAATGTCGGATATAACGAGAATGATGAAATGGTCGTCATTGATTACGGTCTATTCACCATGGATCTCAAAAGCCCTGTGCTGCGATGGTTTGTTTGATGATGGGGCTATCCTAATAAAATTCAAAATGGTAAATTTACAATGAGGTGATTTGGCGAAGCGGTGAATCTTGTGGAAGTTTTTGATTTTATCGAAGTGTCTAAATGAAAAAAGCATGTTACGAAGGACTTTTTGTGCAACATGCTTTTTTATCTAGTTTAAAGGATCATAACTGATGACACAACGCTTGCCACTTTTTTATCATTTTGAAATAAATCTGCGAGTACATAAGCAGTTTTTTTTCCGATTCGGTCTACTTTTGCTTCAACCTGTACGTCTCCTAATCTCACTGGTCGATGAAAGGTAGTATGTAAATCAATGGATGCGAAGGATTGTCCGATACTTAATTTAGAGGATATCGCATAAGCCATCATGATATCTGCTGCAGAAGTGACAAATCCACCCATTGCTACGCCAATTCCGTTAATAAACTTTTCATCTACTTTCCATACACCTCTCGCAATTCCATCCTGGGCATAATTTGCTTCAATCTGTAATGTTAGATCACAATTCGGAGGTTGTTTCCCCTCTGTTAAAACTTGTAAAAGTTCATGCCCTTTATGTGATTTCCCCATTAAATTACCCCCCCTTGAGTAAGTTGAAACTACAGAATATTCTAACATACATCTTGATGTTAAATGTCAATGAAGTTGTTAAGTTTACAAATAAAGTAAAAAAATACGAAGAAGAGAGCGGATATCTGAAATTAACTGGAATGTTTTTTAGAAAAACTTTAGGCAAAATGGCTTTTCATCGAATTTGCCTACCTACTAATAGTTTTTTTGCTTATTATCTCAATGGCCTATTATCTGATTGAAATTTAGAGTGATTAATTATCGGAAAAATCAAAAACATTCTTCATTTTCTAATTAAATTGTGATAGTGTATAAATCAAAGAAGGATTGCCTTCGTTATTTTAATAATAAGAAGTATTTAATTCGTCGGAAAGGGGTAATATTTTGGAACATCTTCCTTTTAAATTATTAGTAAAGGAAAAATTTGACCAATTATCGGCAGGTCAAAAAAAAGTTGCTGCTTACCTGATTGAAAATTTGGATGAAGCCGCCTTTAAAACGGCATTTCAAATTGGTCGGGAAGCGGAAGTTAGTGAAACGACGGTCATCCGGTTTTCCTATTCATTAGGATTTGAAGGGTTTAGTAAAATGCAGGCCAGAATTCAAAAACAGCTGCTGCACCAAAATCATATAGACATTTCCAACAAGGATTCCATTCTCCGCTTTGATGACAAGCAAGATCCATTTACCAAAGTGATAGAAAACGAAGTTCATATTTTAAGACATCTATTAGATCATACGAACGTTCAGGATATATGGAAAGCAGTCGATGTCTTGATCCAGGCTGACCAAATATTAATTGCAGGGCATCGCATTTCCCATGCCGCCGCCTATTGGTTCTCCTATACGCTTAGTTCATTAAGGGAAAATGTAAGTTTATGTTCACCAACAGGTGACTTCTATGAAAAGTTTTGTAACTTCACTGACAAGTCTGTGATAGTCGTTTTTTCCTTTCCGAGGTATGCGAATGAAACATTAAAAGTTGCTGAGTGTGCCAAAGAACAAGGAGTTTGTTTAATTTCAGTTACAGACCGCCTTCTGTCACCCGTTGGCCGCATCGCTGATATTGCATTGACTACTGAAGAAAACGCAGAAACCGGAACCAATTCAATCGCTTCCGTCATTAGCTTATTGGACTTGGTTATTGCAGGCATACATCAAAAAGACGAAAAACGGATCCATACCCATCAGCAAAAATTAGAAAGGCTATATTCAAGTTATGAAGTGTTTAATGAATGAGTCTTTGATAAAGTTAAAATCCATGTAAAGGAGGGGGGGCATCATTATGAACCCGATTCAATATATTGATCAGCATCAAGAATCATTGATAAAGTCCTACCATGAGCTGCATTCTTTGGCTGAGCCAAGCTGGCAGGAGGAAAGAACGTCTTGCTATATATTAAAATCTCTTAGGAAAGCGGGAATGACCACAAAAACATTTCAGAGCCATCATGGAATCATTGCCGAGATTCCAGGCATCTCAAAAAAAGTTGTGGCATTAAGGGCTGATATGGATGCGCTTGTTCAGGAAGTAGATGGAGTTGTGAAGGCCAATCATTCATGTGGACATGACGCACATAGCACAATGGTTTTATATACAGCATTGGCCATTGCCTCCAGTGGAATCCGGCCTAAACACACTCTCCGATTCATATTTCAGCCTGCGGAAGAAAAAGGGGAAGGCGCTCTTCAAATGATCAATGATGGAGCATTGGAGGATGTTACATATTTATTCGGGGTACATGTAAGACCCAGTACGGAGGTTCCTTATATGAAAGCTTCCCCCGTCATTGTCCATGGCTCTGCCGAAACGATAAGGGGAACAATCAAAGGTTTACAAGCCCATGCATCCCGACCGCAAGATGGAATAAATGTCATCGAGGCAGCAGCTTTGCTTATCCAAAAATTACAGCAGATTAATCTAGTTACCGAAACTCCTTATTCCATCAAAATGACTCAATTTCAAACAAACAACAATGCATCAAACGTTATCCCGGAAACAGCTGTCTTTGCAATTGATGCCAGAGCTCAATCAAATGATGTAATGAATGAACTAAACCGCTTATCAGAGGAAGCTTTTGACCAGACAATGCAACAAACTGAAACATCCATCTCCTGGTCTGCGGAAGAATTCGTCCCAGCTGCGAGTTTGCATGAAAAAGCCATCAAGCTGGCTGAGGCCGCCATTGGAGATATCCTTGGGAGGGAAAATGTCGCTCCAGTCTGCATTTCTCAAGGAGGAGAGGATTTTCATTTTTATACAGTCGAAAATCCTGATATAACAGCAACCATGATAGGGTTAGGCTGCGATTTAACGCCTGGTCTGCATCATCCGGATATGAAGTTTAATTTGCAAGCACTAATTTATGGAACGAAAATTTTAATTAACACAGTAATGTTGGCGGCAGGAGAATAAAATTTTTTACTAAAAAAATTAATGAAGGGGTGTTTTATGGAAAATACCGCACAAACATCACAAACCGGGGACCAAACAGCTACTGATGGAAAACAACTGGAGCGCAAACTCAAACCAAGGCATCTTTCCATGATTGCAATTGGCGGAACCATTGGAACGGGGCTATTTTTAGCAAGCGGTTCCATTATACATACTGCGGGTCCCGGAGGAGCTGTAGCTGCCTATATAATTGCCGGGATCATGGTTTACTTCCTGATGACAAGCTTAGCCGAAATGGCCGCCCTGATTCCAATAACAGGCTCTTTTAGTACCTATACATCAAGGTTTGTCGATCCAGCTTTAGGATTTGCGATCGGATGGAACTATTGGTATAACAACGCAATCGTAGTCGCGTTGGAATTGGCGGCTTCCTCCCTGATCATGAAATATTGGCTGCCTTCTGTTCCAGGCATCATTTGGAGCGCATTATTTCTTGCCCTCATATTTGGCCTGAATATTTTATCGGTAAAAGGATATGGAGAATCCGAATTCTGGTTTGCCATTATAAAGGTTTTGACGATTATCATTTTTATAGTAGTGGGGTTATTAATGATTGTAGGAATCATGGGAGGGGATGCCGTAGGTTTTGAAAATATCACCAAAGGAGAGGCACCGTTTA
Source organism: Peribacillus aracenensis (assembly GCF_025175645.1). Lineage (NCBI taxonomy): Bacteria > Bacillati > Bacillota > Bacilli > Caryophanales > Bacillaceae > Peribacillus > Peribacillus aracenensis. Next base: position 11,523 of record NZ_JANZMJ010000023.1, on the reverse strand, counting down.
AAGGAGGCTTTTTATCCGTTATAAGTGTCTTTATGGTGGTTGGATTTGCCTTCCAAGGCACCGAGTTAGTAGGAATTGCGGCCGGCGAGAGTGAAAATCCGAGAAAAAATATACCCAAGGCCATTAAGCAAATCTTCTGGAGACTGCTCTTGTTCTATGTATTGGCGATAATCGTGATTGGATTTTTAATCAGCTATAATGATCCGCGTTTGTTAAGCTCGGATATAGAAGATATTGCGGTAAGTCCCTTCACTTTAGTTTTTCAAAACGCAGGACTTGCGATTGCTGCATCGGTTATGAATGTGGTCATTCTTACTTCTGTTCTTTCTGCAGGCAATTCCGCCATGTATGGGGCTTCTCGCGTCCTTTGGGTGCTGGCGAAAGAAGGCAAAGCCCCTTCGTTTCTAAAAAAAGTGAATTCAGGCGGCATTCCAGTTAACGCTGTGTACTTTTCTACCATCGTTGGGATGGCAGCTTTCCTGACCTCTTTTTTCGGAGAAGGCTCGATTTATACTTGGTTATTGAATGCTGCAGGATTATCCGGCTTTTTATCCTGGTTAGGAATTTCGATTACACATTATCGATTCCGGAAGGCATACATTGCACAAGGAAGAGATTTGAAAGATTTGCCTTATGTATCAAAATGGTACCCATTCGGTCCAATATTAGCGACATTTTTATGTGTTACGGCTATCCTGGGACAAAATTACTCTGCTTTTTTCGGCCCTGAGATCGACTGGTATGGAATTTTAATTTCTTATATCGGGCTTCCTTTATTTTTCCTGGCTTTTCTAGGTTATAAAATCGTAAAGCGAACAAAAATGATTTCAATGCAAGAGGCTGATTTCAGCAAAGTGGAATAATTTCTGTTGTCAAAAAAGTAGAAATATATTGTTAAAACATAAATGATAGCTCCAGTGCCTAGTAACGACAAGCCGTCGGCAGTGGAAATTATTTGTTCATCTTATGTTGCGGTGATCAAGGCGCTTGAGCTTTTCCTAGGAGGTTGGACATGAAGAAAACACAGGAAATTGCAATTCGCTCTCTTGATCGAATTGAAGAGCTAGAGGACGCAAGAAAGCTAGAATCCGCCATTTGGGGAGAAAACGACTCAATCCCCACACACCAAACCATCACAGCTGTAAAAAACGGTGGTTTGGTTCTAGGAGCATATTGCGAGGAGAAGCTTATTGGATTTCAGTATAGCTTTCCGGGATTCAATGGGCAAACAGCCTATCTTTGTTCACATATTCTAGGAATAGATGAGCAATTTCGCAACAAAGGAATAGGGGAGAAGTTAAAGTTAGCCCAACGTGAGGAAGCGTTAAAGCTCGGCTTTTCCCTTATTACCTGGACATACGATCCTTTGGAAAGTATTAATGGGTATTTGAATATAGCCAAGCTTGGTGGGGTCTGTTCCACATATATCGCAAACTGCTATGGTGAAATGGAAGATCTTTTAAACAGCGGAATTCCATCTGACCGCTTTCTTGTCGAATGGCATATTGGTAAAAAGGAGACAACGGATTCTAGTGGACGGGGAATTCCGCTGGACTTTGCGATAGAAAACTCGCTTATTCAATGGGAGACCAATGAAAAGGGATTGCCTGTTCCATCCTTCACTCTTCCGCTGCCTGAACAAAATGGGGATACTGCTTTTGTGGCCATTCCAAAGGACTTCAGAACAATAAGGGTCACAAATAGTCAAGCAGCCACTGAATGGCGGATGAAAACTAGGGACACATTTACCGATTTATTTCAGCAAGGATGGGAGGTAACAGATTTTATAAAGAATTCCATGACGGAAATTCCCGTTCAGTTTTATGTGCTGACAAGGAAATAAGCAGGAGGATTTTAATAACGTAACTTCAGGCTGCTGTCAGCCTATTTAATAAAAAATTGGTAAGACTGTGTCTTTTAACAGTTTTATCACAAAAGGAGAATTTCCAAGTGAAAATTAAACAAGTTATTCTAAGGCATCTGAAACTAGACTTGCTTGAACCTTTTACAACTAGCTTTGGGACGGAATACAATAGGGATTTCATCCTTGTAGAAGCAAAAAGCGATGATGGCATTTCCGGTTGGGCAGAATCGGTTGCGATGCTCGACCCTCTGTATAATGAAGAAACCCTAAAAACAAACTGGCATATACTCGAGGATTATCTAATTCCAATTATCCTTAAAAATGAAATCAAGCATCCGGATGAACTCTCTGAAAAATATTTCTCCCATATACGTGGCAATTATATGGCAAAAGCAGCTATAGAGGGTGCTGTTTGGGATCTGTATGCGAAAAAGCAAGGTGCTTCCCTCTCACGTGTGTTAGGTGGAACAAAAAAGAAAATTGAAGTGGGGGTAAGCATCGGAATAAAGGACTCGATCGATTCGACCCTGGATATGATTGAAGCACGTCTCGGTGAAGGCTATAAACGCTTTAAACTAAAAATCAAACCGGGCTGGGATGTTGAATTAATAGACAAGGTCCGAAAAGTATATCCGGAAATCCCGCTAATGGCGGATGCAAATTCAGCTTATACCTTACAAGATATAGACCGGCTATCCGCCTTGGATGACTATAAATTAATGATGATTGAACAGCCGCTTGCCTATAACGATATCATTGACCATGCAGATTTACAGTCAAGGTTAAAAACACCTATTTGCCTGGACGAAAGCATTCATTCCTTAGAGGATGCAAGGAAAGCTATTAAATTGGGCAGCTGTAAAATCATTAATATTAAGATTGGCCGTGTCGGAGGTTTGACTGAATCCAAGAAAATCCATAATTTATGTCTTGAACATGAAATTCCGCTATGGTGTGGGGGTATGCTGGAATCAGGCATTGGAAGAGCGCATAATATTGCCATCACTTCACTGCCAAACTATACTCTTCCGGGAGATACCGCAGCTTCCTCCCTTTACTGGGCAGAAGATATCATTGACCCTGAAGTTACAGTGGAAAACGGAATAATCAAAGTTCCGGAATTGCCAGGAATCGGCTATGAACCAAGCTTGGAAAAAATCAAAAAGTATACTATACACAGTCAAACATATCATTTAAGTTAGAAAAATGTGCTGACATCACGAATCCAGCACATGCAGAATGGGTGATGCCCCCGCAACTTCAGCGGCAAATCATCAAGGTCAAATACATGGTGTTCAAGTTTCGTATGTAGCGAATAATATCTAACACTGCTTTGGCCATAGGCAGGCAAATCATTATGTCCGCCAGTCTAGTTGAAGTTTTAAACTAAGAAATGTTGACGTATTCATAAATATCGTCGCACCAAACTCTCTTATAAATATAGAAAAAGGAAGGATTTTCACCTTCCTTTTTTTCCTTTGGGAAAAAATCATCTAATGGGTCCATTGGAATTGGCCGATTTAGTTGGCATGGATTGTTGCCGCGTTTAAACAGTTTTCTGAAGGAATTACCTTGGGAAGTCCCGGAACCAGGAAGTTTAATTCAATAAAGTAAAAAGGTTATTGACAAAAAAAAATATAAGCATTATTATTATCTCATATTCAAGATAATTTAATTCGAGATTTTTAAAGGGGGTGGAGTAAATGGAGAGGAAATGCAACAATTTGCCCTTTCTGATCTTAATGCAAACATCTAAAGCAATTCATGATCGAATAAAGGAAGAAGTGGCAAAAAACAAGCTTGGTATTACGGAATTTTCTGTTTTAGAGGTACTTTATCAAAAAGGGAAACAAACAATTCAACAAATTGGAAATTGCATACTGATTTCAAGTGGTTCGATGACCTATGTTATAGATAAGCTAGAACAAAGAGGTGTATTAAGCAGAAATGCCTGTCCAGATGACCGCCGTATGATACATGTAAGATTAACTGATGATGGAAATGAACTGATGAATGAGATCATGCCGAAATATCATGAGTTAGTTGATGATATGTTTCATTAAATTCTGGTGAAGTAGAGACATTGGTGAATCTTTTGAAAAAAGTAAGGAATAAAGTTTAAAGTGTTTTTTTTAAAATAATATCTCGAATTCGAGATAAAAATATTAGGGGGATTTTACTATGATAAATATAGGTTTATTAATTATTCGTTTGGTAATTGGTTTATTGTTCATTGGGCATGGTGCTCAAAAGTTGTTTGGTTGGTTCGGTGGCTATGGATTGAAAGGAACAGGTGGATGGTTTGAATCCATTGGCATGAAACCAGGAGTAACCATGGCTCTTTTCGCAGGGTTAGCAGAACTTATTGGGGGACTTTTGTTTGCTTTAGGTCTATTAACGCCACTTGCAGGGATTATGATTGCGGGAACTATGATAATGGCTATCGTAAAAGTGCATGCTCCAAATGGATTATGGGCAACAGCTAATGGATATGAATACAACTTAACGTTGCTTGCAGTTGCTATCGGTATAGCCTTGATCGGCCCGGGTCAATATGCTTTGGATTCATTTTTATTCTAAAATACCTCAAATTAAAGATTGTTTAAATTTAAAATAAAATATTCGACATGTGTTAGCCATTTTAAATGGGCAAAATAAGGTAGCTAGGTTAACTGGAACAAACGATCCAATAATATCACCATTGAAATCAGTTGAAATGCAATCTTTATTAGATTCCTTGGGGGAATAGGGAACATCAATTCACCATTGAAGAGGTTGAAACCGCAGCTGAGTGGTATACAAATATTGTGACAGGAGTGAAATGAGATGGAACTCTTAGGACTACATCATGTATCGATATTAACAGGAAAAGCGGAAAAAAATTATGAATTTTATACAAAAGTTTTAGGAATGAGATTGGTAAAGAAAACGGTTAACCAAGATAATACAGAATCCTATCACCTATTCTATGCTGACGCGGAAGGAACCCCAGGAACTGAAGTTACGTTCTTTGACATTCCTCATCTTGGGCAAACATACAGGGGAACTTCAGATATTTCTACCGTATCACTAAGGGTTAGAAAGTCAGATTCATTGTTATTTTGGAAAGAACGTTTTAAACAATTTGGGGTTGAACATGATGATATTCAAAAAAGAGCAAATCGTGAAACATTGGCTTTCAGAGATTTCGAGGGGACCCGCTTAATACTGGTAGCCGATAACGCTGAAAAAGGTGTGAGAGCGGGTATTCCTTGGAAAAAGGATGACATTCCAATGGAACACGCCATTATTGGTTTAGGACCTGTTACCCTTACAGTCGCAATTGCAGAACCAACGATTGGTGTTTTAACAGAAGTTATGGGTTTTCGATTTACCGGTTCTTATCCTTCACTTGAAGGGGATTATCCAGATATATTGATTTATGCAACGGGTGAAGGCGGCAGCGGTACGGAGGTTCATATTGAAACAAGACCAGATTTGCCAAGAGTCCGCTTAGGTCGTGGAGGTGTTCACCATGTTGCCTTCCGTGTTCCGAATGAGGAAGAATATGATCAATGGGCAGAGCGTTTGAAAGAATACAGCCTATCGAATTCAGGGAAAGTGGAACGGTATTACTTCAAGGCATTATATTTCAGGGAACCCAATGGTATATTATTTGAATTATCAACGGATACACCAGGATTTGCGACAGATGAACCAATGGAAACAATGGGGGAAAAACTATCACTTCCACCATTTTTGGAGCCAAATCGCAAAGAAATCGAAGAAAAATTGCGACCTTTAATCTTAAATTAAAATCTTGGAGGAATATATAATGAACGGTCTAAAAGGAATACACCATGTAACAGCTATTACAAGTAGTGCAGAAAAGAACTATGAATTTTTCACTTTTGTTTTAGGTATGCGTTTAGTTAAAAAAACGGTAAATCAAGATGATATTCAAACCTATCATTTATTCTTTGCAGATGATAAAGGCAGCGCAGGCACAGACATGACTTTCTTTGATTTCCCCGGCATTCCTAAAGGCGTACATGGTACAAACGAGATTTCAAAGACATCTTTCCGTGTACCGAGTGATGAATCATTAAACTATTGGGTAAAACGTTTTGATCGTTTAGAAGTCAAACATACTGGCATCAAAGAGCAATTTGGCAAGAAAACCCTCTCTTTCATTGATTTTGATGATCAGCAATATCAATTGATTTCAGATGAATTCAACAAAGGGGTGGAATCTGGAACACCATGGCAAAAAGGTCCAATTCCACTGGAATATGCAATTACTGGTTTAGGCCAGATTTTTGTCCGTATTGCGGACTTTGATTACTTTAAAGAAATGATGGAAAAAGTCCTATTATTTAAAGAGACAGATAAAGAAGGGGCATTTCATTTATTTGAAGTGGGGGAAGGCGGGAATGGTGCCTCGGTCATCGTGGAATATAATGCCATTCTTCCTGAAGCACGGCAAGGTTTTGGTACGGTTCACCATGCGGCATTACGTGTAGAGGATCGCTCTGTATTAGAAGAATGGATTGAACGGATGAATAGTTTTGGGTTCCATACATCCGGTTATGTAAACCGTCACTTTTTTGAGTCATTATACGCAAGAGTTGCACCGCAAATTTTATTTGAGTTTGCTACAGATGGTCCTGGTTTCATGGGAGATGAACCTTATGAAACCCTTGGTGAAAAATTATCTTTACCTCCATTCTTAGAGCCTAAACGTTCAGAAATAGAAAAATTAGTTCGTCCAATTGAAACAGTGAGAAGTACAAAGGAATTCATCAAAGAATAAAAGGAAAAATATTAAACGAAACAGATATTTACGAAGAAAAGTGGAAAACTATTTGAGGTAAGAATCCATTTTGAAAAAAGATTAATCAAAATGGATTTTATCTAGCAAATAATATTTATGCCTATGCTGAGGGATACTATAGAAGATATCTGCATTAAAAAAGAAGGTGTAATTTATGGGGTTTTTAAACAAATTATTTGGTAAATCAAAGGAGTTGGAAAATATGTCAAACGTTAAATTAGCAGTGGTATTTTACAGTATGGGTGGAACGAATTATCAATTAGCAAAATGGGCTGAAGAGGGAGCAAAAGAAGCAGGTGCTGAAGTGAAAGTATTAAAAGTACAAGAATTAGCTCCTGAATCTGTTATACAAGGAAATGAAGTATGGAAAGCAACTGTCGAAGCAACAAAAGACGTTCCAGTCGCAACATCAGCTGACCTTGAATGGGCAGATGCTATTATCTTCAGTGTCCCAACACGTTTTGGGAATATGCCATCACAAATGAAACAATTCCTCGATATCCAAGGTGGGCTTTGGGCAAGCGGTAAGACAGTGAATAAAGTAGTAAGTGCGATGACTTCTGCACAAAACCCACATGGTGGTCAAGAAGCTACATTGTTATCCTTATACACTTCTATGATGCACTGGAGTGCTATCATTGCTACTCCTGGTTATTCGGATCCGGTACTATTTGGTGCAGGCGGAAATCCATATGGAACAAGTGTAACAGTCGGACAAGATGGTAAGATGATTGAGGATGTAAAAGATGCTGTAAAACATCAAGCTAAACGTACAGTTACAGTTGCGGAATGGGTCAAAAAAGGTAATCAATAAATATATTCCAAATATATAAAGAGTCAATCGGTTATCGATTGGCTCTTTAATTTGGATAAAAGATCATGTTAAATTTAATAAAATTCAAATAGGATTAATATCAAGGGTTACACTTTAAAAATATCCTTTTTAGGGGGGGGCGCGTGGTTTTTTCCCGAAGCCATGTTTGCTAAAAGGGTGTTATTACCCGTCCCAGGAGAGCTTCAATAAAGTAAGAATATTCATTGAAGTTTAAATGCCCTTTACACCCCAATGGATATTTTGGGGATTTCCCTTTAAATCGAAGGGCATAGGGGAAATACTCGCACCGTTCGTAAAAGTACGCTTAAACAAACGGTGCGATTTCTTTGTAAAAAAGTCAGTTTCACGTTTGTTTTAGCGAGAAAACAGTTTGCGAACGGCGAAAACACAATTGCTTTTACGCAAGTTCTGAACGGAAAAAAATTCTTGAAATCAAAAAAGTTAATAGGATTCCCTCTTTTTTCCGAATAAGTGAACATTATCTACAATCCATTTGTATTCAAAAAAATATATTGTAATTCGACTTTCTGCCATGTATGGTGTTATGAAATGCACTTTAGCTTTTCTTATATACTTTAAAAAGTTATCATGATAGAGTCTTTGTACATTGTAAATATACACAATAATGATACAAAACTGTATATATGGAAAAAGGGGTGAGGCGATGAGAAAGTTACATATTATCTGTGCCGTTATAACCGTCTTCCTTTTCTTCTTTGGCTGTTTCTTTCCTTTTGCGGTGCATTCGGAAGCCCAAAAAGTGATACGGGTTGCAGGGGATAATAACTTTCCACCTTTCGAATACTTGAGCGATTCGGGCGTTTATACCGGTTTTAATGTAGATATAATGAACGCCATTTCCATCGAGACTGGAATTAGGTTCGAATACTATCCTATGCCGTGGAACGAGGCAGTACAAGCTATGCGCTCTGGTAGAGTGGATGCAATTCAAGGCATGAAGTACAATCAGGAACGTGAAGAGATTTATGATTTTTCAGCTCCGTATTTCACAAGTTCACAAGGGATTTTTGTGTTGAAAGATAACATGTATATCCGAAAAATAGAAGATCTCAAAGGCCGGAAGGTGGCTGTACAAAAAGGTGATGTTGCAAGCGGTCTATTAAGTAAAGTAGATCGATTGCAATTGGTGGAAACTAACAATCAACAAGAAGCCGTTCAGTCGTTGATCGACGGAAAAGTGGATGCTTTCATTGGAAATCGGATTACGGGTCAATATTTTCTACAGAAAAATGAGCAGCAATCACTCATTAAGATTGTCGGTGAATCACTTGACACCACAAATTATGCTGTAGCTGTGATGCCAAAAAATAAAGAGTTGCTGACACTATTCAATCAGGCAATTTCCCAAATCAAGAAAGATGGGACGTATGAAAAGATAGAGAAAAAGTGGTTCGGGGAATATATCCTGCCGAATACTCAACGACTACGCAAAACGCTGTTGTATTTGGAAATTGGTCTTTTTATTACCTTCATTGTAATTTCTCTCATCTTATGGTGGAATCTCAGCCTTAAACGAGTAGTAGCTAAGCGAACCGAGCAAATTGAGCACGTGAATAAAGACTTGGAAGAGAAGATGCTGCTACTTGAGGAAAACATTCATTTTCAGCAGCAAGTATTAAACAGTGCCTACAGTTCGCTTATTACACTGAATCAGCAAGGTCTTGTATCAATGATCAATGTCAGGGCTATGGATTATTTAGAGTTGGACGGTAATGTTGTTAGAAAACCTTTTCAGGATCTGCCCATTACCAGTTTCATCCCGGAAAAGGAGATTAAGGCTGCGTTAGAGAGAAAGAGAGTTTTCTTACAAAAGGAAACGCTGTGGTATCCGAATGCGGGCAAAAAAAGGTATATTACTTACAGCGTGTACCCAATTCAGACTATTGGGGGAGAAAATGTAGGTGCGGTGTTGAATTTTTTCGATATTACGGAACAAAAACAGCTGGAGAGAAAAGTGGCTCAGGATGATCGCTTACGTTCATTGGGACAACTTGTGGCGGGTATCGCACATGAGATAAGAAACCCGTTAACATCGATCCTTACCTATACACAATTACTGCCGAAAAAATTTGCAAGCGCAGATTTCCGTACATTCTTTTCCGAACAGGTCACTAGTGAAATTACCAGACTTAATACATTAATTAACGATTTGCTCGATTATTCCCGCCCTAAAAAATCAGAACCTGTCACGTTTTCGCTGAATGAGACCATGAAAGGGATTGAGCTATTGCTTAAGCCAAAAATCAAAGAAAAAAACCTGCGTATTGTTCGTGAGTTCGCTAGGGACATTCAGGCAACTGCAGATACACAGCAGATCAAACAAGTGCTGGTGAACGTCATTCTCAATGCCGTTCAGGCGTCCAATATAGGGGGAACCCTTATTTTTCGGGCATATTATCGGGATATGTTCACTGTCGTTGAAATCGAGGATGAAGGCATCGGCATTTCGGAAGAAGACATTGATAAGATCTTTGAACCGTTTTACACCAGGAAACCGAACGGGGTCGGGCTTGGTCTTTCTATTTCATATAAGCTTGTCAAAGAAAACGATGGTACTATTGAGACAAGAAGTGAAGTAGGAAAGGGTACAGTAGTGACCATTTGTTTACGGCATTAATACAGAAAGGGTGAAGACGATGTACGATATCATGATTATTGATGATGAGCCAACCATTTGTCAGTCACTAACATTTGCATTGGAAGACCAGTATCATGTTTATTCGTTTACAGACCCACGTGAAGCGCTTCCACTTCTTGAAAGAGCGGAAATCGCCATCGTTTTGCTGGATTTGAAAATCGGGGAATACAATGGGATGGAAGTGTTAGAAGAAATCAAGCGCCTCTCCCCCTCGACAGTCGTCATCATGATGACGGCCTATGGTACCATTCCATCTTCCGTGGAAGCAATGCGTAAGGGGGCGTTTTCATATGCAACAAAGCCTCTTCATATTGATGAATTGGAAGTGCTGATGCAAAAAGCTGAAGAAGTGTATATGCTTCAGTCCAAAGTGAAATGGCTGAGTGAAGAATTGGATAAGGTGGCAGGAGTGAACGGCCTTATCGGTGAAAGTTTGTCAATGCGCAAAATTTTCTCCCTAATCGAAAAAGTGAAGGATATCGATTCTAACATTCTCATAGAAGGCGAAAGTGGAACCGGCAAAGAAGTTGTCGCCAGAACGATCCATAATCAAAGCAAGCGCAGAAATAAAAAGTTTCAGGCCATTAATTGTGCCGCCATTCCGACTCACCTGTTGGAATCAGAATTATTTGGATATGAAAAGGGAGCATTTACAGGGGCGACACAGCGGAAATATGGACTTTTTGTGTTGGCGGAAGGAGGAACAATCTTTCTTGACGAAATCGGTGAGATGGATTTGGCGCTGCAAGGGAAAATTTTGCGCGTTCTACAAGAGAGAAAGGTAATGCCCGTTGGAGGGATGGAAGAAGTCAGCATCGATGTCCGTATCATTGCTGCGACAAACAGAGACTTGGACAAAGAAGTAAAAGAAAATCGATTTCGTGAAGATTTATATTACAGATTAAAGGTGATTCCGATTCACCTTCCTGCTTTACGTGAACGAAAAGAAGACATTCCATTGTTATTGGAATTCTTCATTGCCAAAATCGGTGATAGAATGGGAAAACCTGTAGAAGGAATTTCCCATGAAGCGCTGCAGCTTTTACAGCAATATGACTTCCCAGGAAATATTCGGGAACTCCAGAACGTGATTGAAAGGGCCATTGCGCTTACGAATGAATCTTATATACAGAAAGCTGATTTACCTTCCGATATCCAAAAAAGTTCGCACGCATTTTTCGGCAACACCTTAATCCCTGTCTATGTTGGCGAACCGCTTGAAGAAATCGAAAAAAGAGTGATTCTTCATAACCTTGCCGCTTTTAACGGTCATCAAAGGAGGACGGCGCAAACAATTGGCATCGGGGAGAGGACATTGCGAGATAAGTTGAAAAAATATCGGGAAGAAAAGT
>NZ_JANZMJ010000022.1:0-86829 GCF_025175645.1 Peribacillus aracenensis | reverse complement strand
CCGATGTTGTGATGGAAAGTACCGGAGTCTACTGGAAACCAATATGGAATATACTCGAAGGATCTTTTCACCTTGTTCTTGCCAATGCCAGGCATGTCAAAAATGTTCCAGGGCGTAAAACTGATGTAAAAGATGCCGAATGGCTTGCCAAGCTTCTAAGATGCGGACTTATTGAAAGCAATTTTGTACCACCAGAGGATATTCGTGATTTACGGGATCTTACTCGTTATCGAAAAAAATTGATTCATCATCGCACATCAGAGCAGAATCGCATTCACAAAATTCTTCAAGATGCTAATATCAAGCTAACATCCGTGCTATCAGACATTTTTGGTGTATCGGGACGCCGTATCCTCGAAGCGATTCTAAACGGTGAAAAAATAGAGACCGATGGTCTTCGAAAAATGGTAGATTGGCGAACAAAAGCAAGTATTACTGACATTGCCAGTGCAATTAATGGGCGTATTCGCCGTCATCATCGTGATATGTTGCGTTACCATTGGGAGCATATGAGTTATTTAGAACAAACCATAGAAGAATTGGAAAAACAAATCGATCAACTCCTGTCCCCCTATCGTAAGGAGGTAGAATTATTGGATGGTATACCTGGTGTGAACAAAGCTGCGGCAGCTACTTTTATTGCGGAGATGGGTGTTGATATGTCCGTATTTAAGTCAGCTAAACATCTTGCCTCTTGGGCTGGTGTGAGTCCTGGAAATTACGAAAGTGCTGGTAAAAAAAAACGAGTAAAACCACACAAGGAAATAAAGCTTTAAAAACGATGGCCGTAGAATGTGTATTAGCGACATCACGGCAAAATAATCGAATTGCTTCACATCGAAAAAGGATTACCAAACGGCAAGGAAAAATGAAGGGACGAATTGCTTCTGCCCATTTACTATTAACGATTACTTACAACATCTTAAAAACAGGAGAACCTTATCATGAACTAGGCTCAAATTACCTTGAAGAAAAACAAAATAACAAAGAATTAAAAATGATCGAATACCTAAAAAAGAAAGGTTATACAATCGCTCCATCTGAACAACAAACTGCATAACCAGTTAAAATAACGACATAGTACATTTACGCCCATCAAAAATAAATAAGAATTTGAAGGGTTTATTTTTGTATGGCTTTTTTTCTATTGTGTTTTCATACAAAAAAACAAATCAATTAACATTTGAACGCTCATAAACTAGAATATAACCGCCCTCTAATGGTCTTGTTTTACAGGTATCGATGGCATGTCGGCTATTTTAAAGTGAAGGTTTCCATATACTTTTTTGATGTTCCATCACTGAAATAATATTGGGGTAAACATCCATAAAAATTATTTAAAGAAAATAATGTATATTCTAAAAATTCATATTATAATACTTTATTCTTATGCTATATTATAGGGAGAATTATTTATTATCACGTATAATCTAAGAATTGGAGTGATTTAAATGAAGAAACTTGGTTTATTGAGTATGTTTTTGATTCTAACTATCTTTATCTCGGCTTGTGGAACCAATGAAGAAAAAAGTGCAGGTGAGGAAAAGGAACCTGACAAGGTATATAAAATTGGTGTGGATACGACTTATCCTCCTTTTGAATTTAAAGAGGGGAACGAATATAAAGGTATTGATATAGAATTGATCAATGCAATTGCGAAAGACCAGGATTTTAAAATCAAATTGTCTCCGATGGATTTTGGCGGAATCATTCCGGCTATGCAAGCCAATCAGCTTGATGTGGCCATTGCGGGCATGAGCATTACAGAGGAAAGAAAAAAGGTAGTGGATTTCTCAACACCGTATTTTGACGCAGGATTAACAATAGTTGTTAAAAAAGATAATACAAGCACTAAAACTGTTAAAGACCTTAAAGGAAAAACCATTGCAGTCAAAAAAGGGACAACAGGTGCTAAATATGCACAGGATAATGCTACGGAACTAGGAATTAAAGTAGTTCAATTCAATGATAGTCCAGCGATGTTCCAGGAAGTGGCCAACGGTAATGCGGATGCTCTTATAGAAGATTACCCGGTTATCTCCTATGCCATCGCCCAAAAAGATCTTGGGCTGAAAATCGTAGGTGACCGTTTGAATGGTGACCAATATGGAATTGCTGTATTGAAGGGGCAGAACAAGGATTTATTGAAGAAAATAAATGATGGTCTGGCCAATCTGAAAAAGGACGGCACGTATGATGAAATTATTAAAACGTATCTTGGTGAATAAACGATAGAGTAAATCTCGGTAGGCGCGCTCATGGCGCGCTTTCTTTTTTAAAGGGGTGAAAGAAATGGATATAATTGTTGCGGCACTGCCAATTTTATTAAAAGGACTTCAGGTGACACTTTATATCTTTGTGATTGCCATTATCCTAGGTTTTTTGATTGGTTTACTGGTCGCTTTGCTGCGACTTGCCCCCATCAAGATCTTGAACTGGATTGCAAAGGTTTATGTGGATGCGATACGAGGGACACCGTTCATCGTGCAGTTGTTCTTTATCTATTTTGGTGTGAATTCACTGAATTTGATTTCTTTGGACAGTACAACAGCTGGAATAATTACCGTTGCCATCAATGCAGGGGCATATTTTGCTGAAATAATAAGGGCGGGGATACAATCCATCGATAAAGGACAAACGGAAGCCGCAAGATCGATCGGGTTCACGGGTACTCAAACAATGAGGTATGTCGTGCTGCCGCAAGCCTTTAGAAGGATGCTGCCTACGATTACGAACCAATCGATCATCAGCTTGAAAGACACTTCGCTATTATCCGTCATTGGTATAGCCGATTTAACCCAGCAAGGTCAGATTCAAGCTTCGGCAACCTTTGAAGCATTCAAGATTTGGCTGGCCGTTGGTGTGATTTACTTTATCATCATCTATTTGTTAACCCTAATTGCTAATTTCATAGAAAGGAGGGTACAAGTTCGATGAGCATTATTACTGTGAAAAACCTGAGAAAATCATTTGGAACTGTCGAGGTTTTAAAAGATATTAATGCAGAAGTGCAGGAAAAGGAAGTAATTTGCGTAATAGGCCCTTCTGGATCTGGAAAGAGTACATTCCTGCGTTGCCTGAATCTCCTTGAGGAAGTTACGGGCGGTGAGGTGGTCATTAACGGACATGATATAACAGATCCTAAAAGGAAAATCAATATAAACAAAGTACGGCAAGAAGTTGGAATGGTTTTTCAGCATTTCAATTTATTTCCCCATAAAACCGTCCTTGAGAACATAACATTGGGCCCTATTAAAATTCGTGCCACCGAGAAAGCTGAAGCAGGAAGGTTGGCGCTTGAGTTATTGGATAAGGTTGGGCTTAAGGAAAAAGCAAATAGCTACCCAGGGGAACTTTCCGGCGGACAAAAACAGCGGGTCGCCATCGCAAGGGCATTGGCGATGAATCCGAAAATCATGCTATTTGATGAACCGACTTCGGCCCTTGACCCTGAAATGGTCGGCGATGTTTTGGAAGTAATGAAACAACTTGCCCAGGAAGGCATGACCATGGTCGTCGTTACGCATGAAATGGGCTTTGCCCGGGAAGTCGGGGACCGGGTCATATTCATGGATGGAGGGTATATCGTGGAAGAAAATGAGCCGAATGAATTATTCGGTAACCCTCAGCACGAAAGAACGAAAGCATTCTTGAGCAAAGTGCTTTAATGGGATGACTGTTAAAGACCATGGTACATCATGAATGAAATTGTGCATGAAGTGTGGGAAAGGAATGCGGGAAATGAGGGCAACCCAAACGCATCAGCCTTTTCCTTATCTTTGTGCATGACTTTTTTGTTTTTTAGAGCAGGAGTCAGTCAGGCATGTTTATTAAATCATCGGGCAAGCATCAAAAAAAAACCTATGCATTCGCCGCATGCATAGGTTTTTTTTTATTTACTTGGCACCGTAACTAATTAAGTTCGTCATGATTCGATATCCGCCTGGTACCTGGCTTTGAATTTGCCTATATAGGACAAGGTTGGTGTAGAGGTAGGTGCCTTTGCCGTATTTAGTCATGAGGATTCCGCCATCAAACGGTTCTTCATTTGGGTCGGCCATGGAAATGAATGTTTCAAACCGTTCATCCCATTTCATTGGGAAATACAATCCTCTTTCTTGGACCCAATTGCTCCAGTCATCACTTGTTATTTTATTTGGATAGTTAAAGAGAGTCGATTCTGGTTTCAAGACGTTTACCTTGGCATTTTCATCGGTTACCCGCCAGCGAATGGAAGGATTCCCGAGGGTAAGGGGATATGGAGCTGTCTTCAGGGCATCCCATCCATCACCCGGTTTATGGTATTGAACGACGAGATGACCGCCGTTTTCCACATATTCAAGTAAGCGTGCGTTATTTGCCTTTAAATCTTCCCTTGATAGATAAGCACGGATGCCTGTAACGATCGTATCATATTGACTTAAATCACCTTCAGCTAAATCGGCTGCAGTTAACTTCGTAATGTTCAGGCCTGCATTGCTCAAATAATCTGCCACTTTATCGAATCCACTTTCAATGTACCCCACTTTTAATGAAGCTGGCTTCAAAAGCTCAAATGCAACGGTGTCGATAGCTGCTGGGTATTGGTAATAGAATGTTCCGATATGGTTATAGGAAATTTCCTGAATGGTCGAATCGAAGGTTTTCCCATTGACAGTAGCAGCTGCCTTAACCTGATATTCACCATTTTGGATTGCCTTCGGCGGTCTGAGAGTGAACTTCACTTGTTTTTCCTCTGACTTTTCATTAAATGATACAGTGGCATTTTTGGGATGAACTCCCCAATTTTCAGGGACTTTTAAAGCGACCTTAGCTGATGTTTTTCCTTCTGTGTAGTTTTTCAAGGTTACGGTCACTGGGACTTCTTCTGTTACATCTGCTGTATTTACGACTATATCTTCAGGAGATAGGGTAAGGCCAACGTCGGGAAGGACAGCGATCGTTCCGTCCAATTCTTCCTTGATGGCCGTTTTTGTGCTGCCGTATTTATAAGAAATGCTTGTTGTAATGGTTGAGTGATCATAGGCATGGTAATAGGCTGCATCTTCTGGGACCTCGACCAGGTAGGTCATTGTCGCTGATTTATTTGGTGCCAGATTGACATCTTTAGCTTTTGTTTTGGTCTTCCAGCCTTTAGGCACGTTCAAAGCAGCAGTGACTTTTTTTAAGGTTTGTTTCCCTTTATTCTTCACGGTAACGGAAACATTCGTTCTTTGGCCTTTCGTAAGGATCTTTGAAGCCGCGTTAGCTTGAACTTCGAGTCCTGAAGAGACATAACTGACGTTTTGCAATTGCTCTTCTTTTAATAAGAGCTTATGAAGCAGGTCGTTCTTAATGGCAGGGCTTAGCTTTGCCTTCTTGACTTGCGCAGTAATTGAACGAACATTGGAGAGAGCATTTTGGGATGTTGAAAAAACACGTTTTTCATTTGGATAAGCCGCAATGACGGCGTCCAAATTCCGTTGCAGGTATTTAAATTCACCTTTCAATTTTGAGGCTTGGCGAGGGAGTTTTTCAGCCCATTCAGTAAAATTGTAAGGTACACCTGCAAAAAGGTCAGACTGTTTTTTTGTATCAACGGCGCTTTGCTTCAAATCCAGATGGATCTGGCGAGGTGCTGCAGGGATATCAGAACCCATGCCTTGGCTTTTATGCAGATAGCGTGATTGTTCTCCAAGCTGAGGGTAAGTCATATTGTAAATTGGGTCAAATTTACCAATTTCAATTGAAGTGGTTGCTTGATCTGCCGAGGAAACGGGTAAATATAACTTTTTCACCTGCCATACCGAGAGACCTTGTTTCAATTGTTGTGGAAACACGGTTGGGTCGGCGGCATCCTTAAAGGCACGTTCACTTAAGATTGTCATTGTTCGGTGATGTCCATGCTGGGTATCATCATTTTGAAAGGATGGCATCAATATATCCGGCTGATACGTCCGAATAAAGCGGATTAGCCTTTCATAGGTGAGTTCCTCACCCCATTTTTCCAATGTTTCCTCTGGTGTTTTAGAGAAACCGAAATCATAAATGGGATCTGAGGTAGTTTCACTTAAATGATAGGCCCTAACCCCGGTAATTTTTGCAGCTTCTATCATTTCCCTTGAACGGATGATCCCAAGAGCATTGTCCAGTTCATCCCCAATTTCATTTTGTCCTCCTTCACCACGGTTTGCAATCAGGCTGGATGTCTTAACCCCTAACCCTCTCGATAGATAAGCGAGAAAATCACTGCGTTCATCATCCGGATGTGCACCGCTGTTCAAGAATGTCACGGTCGTCTCGAGCGGCTTGACCGCATTCCATAACTCGACGTTGGCTTCCTCAGGATTTGCAGCTCTACCTCCAAGCGGCAATAAGGCAAGGACCAACAAAAGGGAAAGCAACGATAACAGAGCTTTTTTCATTATTCTTTTAACCCCCTTCAATTTTATAAAACACCTAAAAAAATGTAGGTTAGTAATATTTTCTAACTAACCCAGACGAAAAAAACTTATCTAATAAATAACATCGATGGTTATAAATGTAAATGATGCGAAGTAACTATTAAAGATTAAACATTCTAAAAGTTCAGAAAAAACTTGTGTGCTGGATTTTTTTAAGTTATATTTTTACTTAATTAGGAAGATTTACTAACTAAATAATGTAAGGCCGTGATGTGATGAGTTTTAAAAGACCAACCAGTCATCAGAAATATGTCAATAAAAAAAGAATCATTCAATGCATCCAGGAATGTTCGCCCATTTCAAGAGCTGAAATCGCCGTTAAGCTTCAGCTAAGTAAACCAACTGTTTCTCTGGCTGTGGATGAACTTATACAGGAGAAATGGGTATTCGAGAAAGGAATAGGAGAATCCTCCTCTCAAGGAGGGAGAAGGCCTATCCAGCTCTTTTTTAATGATAAGGCTGCCTATATCATTGGGGTCGATATAGGCGGGACGAAAGTGAAAATCATTTTAAGTGATTTAAGCGGCAACATCCTTGCCGACACTAGTTTTTCAACTAACACCTATTTACAATCAGGGCTTCTTAAACAAATGGCGATTGAAACGGAACGGTTAATTGCAAAGAATCAGATTACGAAAGGTAGGGTATTGGGGATGGGAGTCGGGATCCCTGGTATAACGCAAACGGCAAGCGGATTGGTAATAGAGGCACCAAGTTTAGGCTGGGTACAATATCCCTTCATAGCCGAAGCGAAACGGTATTTTGATTTCCCCATATTTCTAGACAATGATGTAAACGCGGCTGCGCTAGGTGAACAATGGCTGGGCAATGCCCAAAATAAGCGGAATTTACTGTTCATTGCGGTTGGTACGGGGATAGGAAGCGGCATCATCTTGAATAACCAGTTATACAGAGGAGCTTCCAGTGCAGCTGGGGAAATGGGATATATGGTAACGGACAAAGAGGATATGAAGCGTGAATTCAAGCCGGTTTTCCATAGATACGGCTATTTGGAAAGTGTCGCAGGAGGAAAGTCGATTGGAAGTCATTATACAAGGGAGGTTCTAAAGGATCCTCAGCATTCTTTATTCGAACGGGCCAAATCTTCCGAACTATCGGGGGAGGATGCCTTTTTGTCAGCAAAAAAAGGAGACGCGACAGCCATTGCCGTCATAAATGAAGCCATTGAGCATTTGGCCTGCGGCATTGTCAATGCGGCCAGTTTACTAAATCCAGAGGTGATTATTTTAGGAGGTGGTGTTTTAAATTCATCTGAATACATTTTACCTAGAATTCGGGAAATCGTTGATCGGTATCTTCCTAGTTTAGTAGAAATGAAAACTTCACAACTGGGAGAAAACGCAGGAGTACTTGGAGCGGTTTCCCTTTTCTTAAGGGAACATGATGGCATTTTGAATTTTCGTGATGAGGGGGAGTATTAATGAAAAATAAGAAAAAGAAGCTTGTTTCAGTAATGGCCTTATCGGCTGCACTATTGATTTCGGGATGTAACGGTGCAGATACGAAAACGAATTCGGAAGCTGGCGGTGCCAAGGGAAAAAAAGGTGAGCTGGAAGATAAGATCGTTGTTTATTCACCGCATGGCAAAGATATTTTATCAAAATTCGAAAAACAGTTCGAAGATGAGTATGGTATTGATGTTGAGTGGCTTGATATGGGGTCTCAGGAAATCCTTGACCGCGTTCGATCAGAGAAAAGCAATCCGCAGGCAGATGTTTGGTGGGGGGCACCTTCCACGAACTTCAATCAAGCAAAGAGTGATGGGCTGCTGGCTGCTTATAAGCCTAGCTATTCCGATAGTCTCGATGAAGGATTCCGCGATCCGGAATGGTATTGGACGGGAACGAGCCAGACGCCGGAAGTCATCATGTATAACAGCAAAGAACTTTCAAAAGACGAGGTGCCGAAAGATTGGGATGAGCTGCTTGATCCAAAGTGGAAAGACGAAATCATCATTCGCTATCCGTTAGCCTCCGGAACGATGAGGACAATTTTTTCTGCGATGATCTATCGTACGTATAAGGATACAAATGATCCAAAAGAAGGGTATGACTGGTTAAAGAAGCTCGACCAAAACACAAAGGAATATTCAGCAAACCCGGAAATGATGTATAACAAGGTGGCCAAAGGAGAGGGCTCACTTTCCGTTTGGGCAATGCCGGATGTTGTCATGCTTAAGGAAAATAAAAATTATCCGTTTGAATTTGTCATTCCAGAAAGCGGAACGCCAGTTTTGACAGAAGGTATCGCCATCGTTGAAGGTGCCAAGCACCCCAAAGCGGCAGAAGCTTTTTATGAGTTTGTGAATTCACCGGAAGCCGCAAAAATTCTAGCAGATGAATTTTACAGAATTCCGACCAGAAATGATGTGAAGGATTTACCTGAATGGATCACGGAAACAGAAATTAAAGCGATGGATATTGATTGGGATGCATTCGAAGAAAAAGGTGACGAGTGGATGAAATATTGGGACGAAAATATTAAAAGTGGAGATAAAGAAATTAAAGAATAAGGAAGTGTCGTTGGGATGGCGTCAATAAAAATAGAGAATGTCCAAAAAGCCTTCGGGAAAACGATAGCTGTCGACCATTTAAATCTGGAAATAAAAGAAGGGGAGTTTTTTACCTTTCTTGGTCCAAGTGGCTGCGGGAAAACGACAACGCTTCGGATGATTGCCGGTTTTTATTATCCGACAAAAGGTGTCGTCCGATTTGGCGACAAAGATATGACGCGTGTACCTCCGGAGAAAAGAAATACTGGCATGGTTTTTCAAAACTATGCCCTCTTTCCCCACATGACTGTTTTTGATAATGTAGCGTTTGGCTTGCGTGTAAGAAAAGTTTCTTCTGCTGACTTAAAGAGGAGAGTGCTGGATGCCCTCCAAAAGGTCAGGCTGGAGAGCTACTCGAATCGGCAAGTGAGCCAGTTAAGCGGAGGGCAGCAGCAGCGGGTGGCCCTTGCGAGAGCACTGGTCATTGAACCGGAAATATTACTGCTGGATGAGCCATTAAGTAATCTGGACGCCAAGCTTCGTGATGAAATGAGAGTGGAAATCTTAAGGCTGCAGCGTGATTATAAGATTACCACCATTTATGTCACACATGATCAGGCCGAGGCATTATCCATGAGTGATCGGATCGCTGTGTTCAATTATGGTGTATGTCACCAGGTCGGGACGCCGGCAGAAATTTATAATCAGCCGGCCAATGACTTTGTGGCGAGTTTTATAGGCGAGATTAATCTATTGCCCGTTCAGGTCGAAAACGTTCAACAAGAGAATATAGTGGTTGCGCTTAAAAATAGTGAACAACCGATTAAATTGAATGTAGAAAATCAAGCAAGGGAAGGAATTTCAATCGTACAGAATGATGCTGATCTTGCTGTTTCGATTCGTCCTGAAGCAATCAGAATTCTGGATGCAGCCGAAGAAGGAACGAATATCTTTAAAGCTAAAATAAATTCTGTCCAATTCTTTGGATCTGTTGTGAATGTCATGGTGGATGTTCAAGATGTGTTACTAAGGGTTGACGTATTCAACACTCAGGATTTTGGATACTTTCATCAAGGAAAGGAAGTGTATGTCCAGCTTCCTGAGAGACAGCTGCGTCTTATCCCTATCATAAGCGGTGATGCCCCATGATTAAAAATCGTGATACGAGATTGACGATTTTGCTCCTTATACCAGTTGTTATGGTGCTCGTAGCGTATGTTCTCTACCCATCGTTGAGGACCTTTATCGAAAGTCTGCAAAAAGACGGAACGATATCCCTTGGAAATTATCAGGACTTCTTCGTGCAGGAATCGAAAACGAACCTAGAGGCGCTATGGAATTCCGTTTATATATCCTTATTGAGTGTATTGGTCAGTGCCTTGATTGGCATTCCGCTCGCATTTATCTTTAACCGTTATGACTTTCCCGGCAGAAGCTTCTTTTCATCGGCAGCGATTTTGCCGATTGTCCTTCCATCATTGGTAGGGGTCATGGCTTTTATGTTTTTATATGGAGAATCGGGATTGATTCCGAATGCCATCAAGGACCTGTTTGGTCTCGATAAAGTTCCATTTAAAATTGGCGGGGTTTCGGGAATCCTTATTGTGCATGCCTATACGATGTATGTCTATTTTTATATGACCGTATCCGCTGCAATCAATAAAATAGATCCATCACTTGAAGAAGCTGCTTATAACTTAGGAGCTAATAAATTCAAGGTTTTTTGGAAGGTGACATTTCCATTATTGACACCTGCCATCGTTGCCGCTGCTTTGCTTGTTTTCATGATATCAATGGCTTCATTCAGTGCCCCGTTTTTATTGGCTGGCGGATACAGGGTGTTAAGCCTGCAAATTTATTTTTCAAAAATAAATGGTGATATGGAAATTGCCGCTACTCAATCCGTCATTCTATCCATCGTTTCGATTTCATTTCTATTATTCATGCGTTGGTATCAGAATAGGAAAGATTATCGCATGGCTTCGAAAGGGATTGGGGCACACAGGAGCGAAGTGAAGAGCCCAGTTATGAAATGGGTGATGGTCGTAACGGGCATCATTGGCGTAATTATTTTGCTATTACCGCACTTTACGATTCTTTTGCTTTCACTTGTGCCGGATGGAACCTGGACATTTCAAACGTATCCAACAGTATTTAATGTGGAAAATTACAGGCTTTTGTTTGAAGATCCTAATATCTTCAAACCGTTACGAAATAGCTTACTGATGGCGGTTATGGCAACGTTGGCAAATCTGGTGTTTGGGGTCATAGCGTCCTATGTGCTTGTCAAACGGAAATTCGTCGGGAAAAGCTTTGTCGATATTCTGGTCATGATTCCTTGGGCGCTGCCTGCAACGGTCATAGGGATGAACTTGATATTCGCATTCAATGAACCTAGCGTTTTTTCTTTCGGTCAAATATTGGTAGGAACATTTTGGATTTTGCCTCTTGCCTATTTCGTCAGACATATTCCACTCGTTGTCCGCTCGACTAACGCCGTTCTGGAGCAGCTTGATGATTCGATTGAAGAAGCGGCCAGAAATTTGGGGGCAAGGTGGTTTTATACCTTCAGAAAGGTCATTTTTCCCATTATTATGCCTGGCGTTTTATCAGGGACATTATTGGCATTTATCGAATCTGTGGGGGAATTCCCGACCTCGGTCCTGTTGTACACGATTTCAAACAGGCCCATATCCATTGAAATCATGAATCAGCTTCGAATGTTCAATATGGGGCAGGCAGCTGCCTATGGGATGATTCAAATCACGCTGATTGTAATCGTTCTCTTTATCTCGAACAAGTTTTTTGGAATCAAAGCGGAAAAAGCTTTATAAATTTGGAGGTTTAAAGATGAGCAGGATTGAAGATTTTATCAAAAATGAAGGTAGTGTCTTTCCCGGAAAAACCTATGCTAGAGAGCTTCTGATGCCTGTTTTTAATGATCAAAGAGATTACTTATTTCATGCAATGTTCGATATTCATCGGGCACATGTCATCATGCTTTCGGAACAAAAGATCATTAAAGAAGAAGAGGCGGAAACCATGCTTGACGGGATTCGGAAAGTGGCCCAAATAGATCTCGAGCAGTTGACCTATCAGCCCCAATTCGAAGACTTATTTTTCATGATGGAGGCAAAGATAGGTGAGGAAATCGGTCATGAACTTGCAGGGAAGATTCATATCGGCCGCAGTCGTAATGATATGGGAGTCGCGATGTACCGGCTTGTTTTGAGAGGCCATATGCTCCAATTGATTGGCTATGCAAACCATTTGAGTGAGGCATTCCTGGTGCAGGCTGAAAAACATACAGAAACCTATATAACTGGTTACACGCATACCCAACCGGCTCAGCCGACTACGATAGGACATTACTTTTTAGCCATTTATGATGTGCTTCAAAGGGATATTGGCCGGTTATGGGCAGCCTATGAAACGGTTAACCAATCGCCTTTGGGCGCTGCAGCGTTAACGACCACCGGTTTTCCGATCAGCAGGAACCGTACTGCCGAACTGCTTGGATTTGATTCGGTGATCGAGAATTCCTATGACTCGATAGGAGGAGCGGATTATTTATTGGAAACCGCAACGGCCATCATGACGTGCATGGTCGATACAGGGAGATGGATTCAAGATTTCTTGCAGCATGTGACAAGGGAGTTTGGTACATTTCATGTGGCCGATCCTTATGTTCAAGTGAGCAGCATCATGCCGCAAAAAAGAAATCCGGTTTCCATTGAACATTCCCGTTCGATTGCCAGCAGTGCATATGGTGATGCACTCGCTGCAATGAATATGATCCACAATACACCATTTGGTGATATCGTCGATACGGAAGATGATTTACAGCCGCATTTATATCGAGCTTTTTCGAATGCAGGACGTGTCATGAAACTCATGTATGCCGTCATATCGACTTTGAAAGTAAATGAAGAACATACAAAGAAAATGGCCGCAAAATCCAGTATAACGGTTACTGAATTAGCGGATACCTTATCAAGAGATTACGAGATATCATTTAGAAAAGCTCATTCCATAGCCAGTCATATTGCAAAACGGTCGATAGGTGAAGGGAAGGAGCTTTATGATTGGGACACACAAGACATCAATAAGATCATCAATGAATTCGTTGCAGTGAATTTAACTGAAGACGAATGGAAAAAGATCATCTCTCCCGAATACTTTGTGGAAATTAGAAGCATTCAAGGCGGGCCCAGCCCGAAAGAGGTTACGAGGATGATCGTAAAAAGAAAACAAAAACTGGAGCAACAGTTGCGCGAATATAAGGGAATCGTTGAAGCGATGAATGAGGGCAGGAAGGCTTTAATGGATTACGGAAGGTAC
Source organism: Peribacillus aracenensis (assembly GCF_025175645.1). Taxonomy (NCBI): domain Bacteria; kingdom Bacillati; phylum Bacillota; class Bacilli; order Caryophanales; family Bacillaceae; genus Peribacillus; species Peribacillus aracenensis. The sequence goes on along the minus strand of NZ_JANZMJ010000022.1, from coordinate 73,533 downwards.
GGGAAAGCAGGAAGTGAGTTTTAACGGGCATGAAATCCACGAGTAAAAGCCCGAACCTCTTAAAAAGAGTATTTTTTGTTGGCTTGGACGCAATACGATGCACTTCACTGCGAAAGCTCATTTTATTAGGGTGACTATTTATTTTGGATTTTTTATTGCAACTGAGATATCCCTAGTAACAATGGATGTATATTATTTCCTTTAGATTTGCTTTTTTTGTAAAATACACAATATAAGGCGGAATGTTAATGTCAAATAGATCTCAGTTCGGTTTTATCCTGGTTTTAATAACCTTCGTAATATCGATTACTTTATGCTTTAACCCTAAATTATTAATACCTAAAGGATATGATTTAGCTATTGATGGTCTGGTAGTATCCAGAACCTTGATGCTTATTTTTTCGTTGTATTTATTAGCTAAAATAGGGGATTTGTTTATAAACAAAAAAGATTAGTAGTTTATTATGGGACTTTGTCTTTTGGCTGCTATTAACTTTCTATAATCACTCTTAAGAAAAAGGACATTATGACTTTGGATGTCGATAATAAGGAAGGCTCAGTCTTTTGACTGAGCCTCCAATGTTTATCTATCCAAAAAAACCGTTTCAAATTTGTTTCATATATCGTTAATGGATTTAGGTTCCAACTGAACCGTGTGCTTTCTTAAAGCAAGACTTACCGAGATCATCACAATGAAATTGACCGCCAATGCGATGATTCCCACATTCAAATCTTTTGCGGCTTGCGGCAAGGTTGGAAACAAGGTTCCTATAGTTGAGGAACTGAGTGTAATGCAGATGACGATGAATAATCCGGTGATGATGCCGGCGATTGCGCCATATTTATTGATGGGATTATTCTTCTTCAGACTAAAGAGCAGGGACGGGAATAGCTGTGTAATGAGACTGTATCCCATAAGAATTAATGCTGACATCGTTTCACCGCCGTTTAAGGTGAAGTAGACGGCTATAAGGGCAATGACTGGAACAAGGAACTTTGCCAATCGTACAACGTGGCGATCGGATACTGCAGGTGCAAATTCCTTATAGACATTTTTCGCGAGCAGTGTAGCGACGCTCATCAAAAGCATGGATCCCGGCACCAAGGCGGTCAACAATCCAGCTCCTCCGATTATGCCTATAAACCATGGATCAAAGGTCTCGATCGAAAGGCGCAGCAATGAGAGGTCTGCCTCTGCCCCAACGAGTCCGGGCACTTTCAATATAGCTGTAAACCCAACGAAAAAGACGAATAACAGCATGAGCGTATATAAAGGGCTGATGATGGCATTTTTTCGAAATACCTTGCCGCTGCGTGCTGAAAAGACAGCGCTGAAAACTTGCGGCCACATATAGAAACCGAATACGAGCAATATTACCGTGGAGATAAACCATGATACGCTAAGTCCCTGGTCAGGGAACTTTAGAAAACCAGGCTTGGCCGCGTCAATCGCTTCAAACATCGGCTGAAATCCGCCAAAGTAATGAATCGGCAAATAAATCCCCAAAAATCCTATTATGGCGACCATCATGATATCTTTAATGACCGCTGTCCAAACGGAACCGTGTATACCGGAGATCATCACATAAATGGTAAGGCTGATCGCCCCCATCCAAACAGCCTCGGACATTGAGATGGCACCATAGGATGCTTCTGAGACAATGATTCCCAATCCTTTCAGCTGCACGACGATTACTGGAATCATCGACACCACACCGACAAGTGCAGCCAAAATTCCTAAACTGGGACTATTATATTTGCTCACAAAGAAATCGGATTGGGACATCAGTTTATTTTCTTTGGCATAATTCCATATTTCCGGAAGGAGCCAATAGGATAATACGTAAGACAAAGTAATGTAAATTAGAACATATAGAGCGGGTGCGCCCTTGCCATATGCCCAGCCGCTGCCGCCAAGGAAGGAGAAGGTCGTATAGATTTCACCGGCCATCAGCAGAAAGACGAAAATCGCCCCAAAACCACGTCCGCCCACCGTCCATTGTTCCAAGTCCATATCTTTTCCTTTTGAAGAGCGTATCCCTAAAAATATCGATAGAAGTAAAAATGCTAAAATGATTAAGAGAGCAATATTCATTCCTGGTCACCTTCCCGATTCCTGGGATCCAGCTTATACATGATGCCCAATATGGCAGAGGTAAGGACCACCCACATAGCCATCCAGAACATATTGAAAGGCATCCCTAATACATATGGTTCTATTTTATTAACAAAAGGTAGAAATCCTAGTATGCCTATAAAAGGAACTAGAGTAAGGATATATATAATCTTCATTAAACAAACCCCTCCGTTTTAAATAAGTGAAACGTCCATCAATGGGGTTTATTCTTCAAGGCCACTGATGGCTGGGTGAAGCAAATCGGGAAGGAAAATTCATGCAAGACGGATTTACCTTCTTTTAAAAAGGTCCGATGATATATAATAGCTTACACTATTTTGATATAAAATTTAATGCAATTAGCTGATATATTTTAGCAAAAACACGCCAATTGCCTATTCTTGATCTGTTTCATGGACGGATAAAGCCTTGAATCGAATCGAATTCAAGGCTTTTTTTCCTTTAGCTATATTTTTTTCGATAGTTATATAGTATCACCAAGAGTATGAACCAGATTGGGGTCAAAAGCAGTGATAGTCGTGTAGCTTCAGCGAATAGCATAACAATAAGGATGAATAGGAATAATCCTAAAATAGCGTAATTGACAAAGGGTGTAAAAGGAGCCTTGAAAGTCGATTGAGCTCTTAGATCAGGCCTTGTTTTCGAATATTTGATATGGGAGATCAAGATGATGCTCCATACCCAAATGAAACAGATGGCACTGATGGTCGTCACCACGGTAAACGCCTGTTCCGGTATCAGCTTGCTCAATAATGCCCCTATTGATACAACGATGGTGGATGTTAATAAGGCATTGCTTGGAACAGCCTGTTTATTTAATTTTTCCAGTTTAGCAGGGGCTTCGCCATTCCTGCTTAACGTATAGAGTATCCGGCTTGTTGAAAATAAACCACTGTTGCATGCAGAAGCAGCGGATGTCAACACGACGAAGTTGATGATTCCTGCAGCGACAGGAATGCCGATTAACGCAAAGACCTCTACAAATGGGCTGCTCGAGGCATTAAGTTGTGTCCATGGGTTGACACAGAGAATGACGAATAGGGCACCAACATAGAAAAGTAAAATCCGGACAGGGATTTTATTGATGGCAGAGGGAATGTTCTTTTTCGGGTTCGCCGTTTCCGCTGCGGAGACCCCGACCAATTCGACACCGACAAATGAGAATACGACCAACTGTAAAGATAATAGGAATCCGGAAATGCCATTGGGGAACATGCCCCCATGATTCCATAGGTTCGTTACGGAAACCGTTCCGGTATTGGTATTGAAACCGATGATCAAAAGAATGACTCCTACGACGATCAAGGTAATGATCGTGATTACTTTAATGATGGCAAACCAAAATTCCAATTCGCCAAATAACTTAACGGTCAATAGGTTCAATCCTAACAGAATGACTAGGCATATTAGAGCCGGAATCCATTGAGGGATATCGAACCAATATTGTATATAGACACCGACAGCTATGATATCGGCCATTGCGGTCATGATCCAACAGAACCAATATGTCCAACCTGTCACGAATCCAGCCCATGGACCGACATATTCGGTTGCAAATTCAGTGAATGATGCATAACCTGCATTGGATAATAGCAATTCGCCCAGCGCCCTCATCACAAAAAACAAGGCAATCCCTATTATCAGATAGGAGAATATAATGGAAGGCCCAGCCAATTGTATGGCTTTTCCGGATCCTAAAAATAAACCGGTGCCAATGGTTCCTCCTATTGCAATCAGTTGTACATGTCGATTTTTTAAATCTCTTTTTAATTCCTGTTTAGCCAATTCTTGCGCCCCCGTTTTTTATAGTCTTGTTAGTGAATGATTTCAACCTGCATGGTCTTGGAGAGAGGGGCGTGATTTTTTGCCCTGCTTGCCTATTCCATTGGTTTTCAAGAGTGTAGTTTTAAGTCCAATCACAAATTGGACAATAAAAAAAGAGATTGGATAATACCAATCTCTTAAAGGGTTCAGAATAACAATTCTATCATTCGTTACTCTTCTGTCCTTTTGCCTGAGATTGTGAATCCTTCGGCGCTGCATCTTGTACAGTCTCTCCAGAAGCTGCTCCTGCTATAGTGTCATCCATAGCATTCATCGCTTGCTTGTATGCGGTTGTGAAGAAATGTCTGTCAGTGTTAATCTTCCACTGTTGGATCATTCATTATGCTTATAAAATAATATTGGAATTCTATCATCTATTTTTCGGTAGGTCAACAAATTTTTTTGAAATGAAACCGGCATTATGTGCAGATTAATGGTGGCCTGTATTAACTTAAGGTTTAAGCAGAAGTGATTGTTTTCTACACTTTTTGAATTATCACTATTATAAAATACTGAACATCATTTTTTTAAAATGATATTTTTAAATTAAAAAGTCGACAAGATATTATTGGTAACTGTTTTTTTCAAAAATACAATTGTACTTTTACAGAATATTTACTATTATAAAATAAGAAAACATAATTGAAGTGTTATGTAATATTGATTACGATAAAGCATTTCTAATTAAAAGAGAGTGTTCGTGGCAAGGATGGAAAAGCATTACCGATATTGCATCTGGGGGAGTTAATCATGTCGAACAAGGAATTAAAGAGAGGGCTGGAATCAAGACATATTCAAATGATAGCTTTAGGCGGAACCATTGGGGTCGGGTTATTTATGGGTTCTGCGAGCACGATCAAATGGACCGGGCCCTCTGTTATGCTTGCTTATGCAATCGCAGGTATTTTTATATTTTTCATCATGCGTTCCATGGGTGAGATGCTATATTTAGAACCGACTACAGGTTCTTTTGCAACCTTTGCAAGCAGTTATATACATCCCTTGGCAGGTTATATGACTGCTTGGAGCAATTGGTTTCAGTGGGTAATTGTCGGAATGTCCGAAATCATCGCGGTTGGGTTGTATATGCAATATTGGTTCCCGGAGTTACCTGCTTGGATACCAGGTGTGGTCGCCATGATCATCTTGGGGGCAGCAAACCTCATTTCCGTTAAATCCTTCGGGGAATTTGAATTTTGGTTTGCACTAATAAAAATCATAACCATCATATTGATGATCATTGCCGGCCTTGGCCTTATCTTCTTTGGAATAGGGAATGGCGGGGATGCAATCGGATTATCGAATCTTTGGGCAAATGGCGGCTTCTTTACGGGAGGCTGGACAGGATTCTTCTTCGCTCTCTCCCTTGTCGTGGCTTCCTATCAAGGCGTTGAGCTTATCGGCATAACAGCCGGGGAAGCGAAAAATCCAACGAAGACCGTAACAAAAGCAATCCAAACAATCATATGGCGCATTTTAATTTTCTACATTGGTGCCATATTCGTCATCGTGACAGTATTCCCTTGGGATCAACTGGATGACTTAGGCAGTCCATTTGTTTCAACCTTTGCCAAAATAGGTATCACTGCTGCGGCAGGCATCATTAATTTCGTTGTAATCACTGCGGCAATGTCTGGATGCAACAGTGGGATTTTCAGTGCAGGACGTATGCTTTATACACTCGCATTGAATGGCCAAGCTCCGAAAGCCTTTGCCAAAGTATCTAAAAATGGAGTGCCGGCATATTGCACGATCGCTGTACTTTTGGGATTGGGCATCGGGGTTATCCTGAATTACCTTGCACCGCCGCAATTATTCCTTTATGTGTACAGTGCGAGTGTATTGCCCGGGATGATTCCATGGTTTGTCTTACTTATCAGTGAGCTTAAATTCAGAAAGGTGAATGCTGCCGAAATGGAGAAACATCCGTTCAAAATGCCGTTGGCCCCTTTCAGTAACTATGCGACAATTGCCTTTTTACTGATGGTACTGGTCGGTATGTGGATCAATCCTAGCACAAGGATTTCCTTGGTTGTCGGTATCGTTTTCCTAGCAATGGTCGCAGCAAGCTATTACATGCTGAAAATGGATAAACGAACACCATTGGATGTTAAATCCGATGATGAGATTTCGGGATAAGGTAACAAAAAGCCCTTCTCTTAATTCGAGAAGGGCTTTTTTGTCTTTTGGGATTAATTGAGGAATTCACGAGTAAATGCGTTGAATTCACGAGTAAATGCGTTGAATTCACGAGTAAAGCTGGAATTCACGAGTAAAACCGTTGAATTCACGAGTAAAACCGTTGAATTCACGAGTAAATACTTGGAATTCACGAGTAAATGCGTGGAATTCACGAATAAAACCGTTGAATTCACGAGTAAATGCGTGGAATTCACGAGTAAAGCGTGGAATTCACGAGTAAAGCCGTTGAATTCACGAGTAAAACCGTTGAATTCACGAGTAAATACTTGGAATTCACGAGTAAATGCGTGGAATTCACGAGTAAAACCGTTGAATTCACGAGTAAAGCCGTTGAATTCACGAGTAGAGCTAATTTGACACCATTACCAGGAAGTGTCAGCAGGGGGAATGTATCTTTCTGCCAGGTTTTTTCATAGGATGTAACATATTTACCCGAGGAAGGGGTTATCTTTTTGGAAAGAACAAAGCTTACCGGGCGTATCGTTACACCTAATGATGCTGAATATGAGCATGCCAGGATAAATAATAACTTGAGTTTTGCTAAATTCCCAAAGGTTATTGTGTTTTGTCAAAATTCCAATGATGTATTGAATTCATTAAAGTGGGCCCGGGAAAATCATGCACCTTTCCGGGTTAGGAGCGGCAGGCACAGTTATGAAAATTTTTCATTAGTGAATGGCGGTCTAGTCATTGATATTAGTGAAATGTACAATATCAAGGTCAATCGTGAAAAAATGATCGCAAAAATTGAAGCCGGAGCTGATTTAGGGCGAGTATATAATACGTTATGGAACTATGGCACGACGATTCCGGCTGGGACCGAAAGCAGTGTTGGTGTTGTAGGTCTAACGCTCGGCGGTGGTATAGGTATGTTAACGAGACGCTTTGGACTTACTTGTGACAATCTACTTGAAATAGAAATAGTAAGGGCGTGTGGAAAGAGGGGAGCCAAACTCATTAAAGCAAATAGGAAAATCAATAGTGATTTATTTTGGGCATGCTGCGGGGGAGGAGGGGGAAACTTTGGCATAGTCACTTCTCTTACTTTCAGGGTACACCCCGTATCAAGGGTATCCATTTTCTCCGTCACATGGGGGTGGGAAGATTTCGAAGCGGTATTTGAAGCCTGGCAGGATTGGGCCCCTCAAGCTGATGAATGCTTAACTTCAGAAATAGAATTCAAGGCAAAGGAAGCAAACGAAATTATTGCTCAAGGTGAATTTGTTGGACCGTCAAATAGATTGAAGCTGCTATTAAAGCCTTTGATAAAAACTGGTTCACCAATAAATGTCATGATAAAGGAAGTCCCATACATTGAAGCCGTAAGGTTCTTTGATTATCCAGCTGGAAACCAGCCGGCGTATCGAAAGAGGTCAGGATCTTTCATTGAAAAAGCTTTTCCACAGCAAGCAATCATGACCATGAAACATTTTTTGGAAAATGCTCCAAATGAAAATGCAGCCATTTGGCACCAATCCCTGGGAGGAGTGGAGGGCCTTAAAGATCCAATGGATACGGCTTTTTATTATCGCGATGCCATCATCGCCCAGGAGTATCAGGCTACATGGGCCAATCCAGAAGAAGAACGGCTAAACATTCGTTGGATCAAGGACCTGAAGCATGCCTTGTCGCCATTTACTATCGGTGACTACGTGAATTGGCCGGATACTCTAATCAAAGATTGGCCAACTGCGTATTATGGAGGAAATTTCGAACGGCTTAGGGAAGTGAAAACGAGGTATGATCCATACAATGCGTTTAAGTTCCCTCAAAGCATACCGCCATTAAAGAAGTGGGTCTAAAAGCCTTTTTGAAAAATCTGCTCAGGGTCATGGTTCAGCAATTCATATAGATAGAGCTCTAATGATATTCATGAAAATGACCACCCCAAGTTCGTGATGGAGTGGTTATTTTCATTAGTTAAGTTCAGCCCTTTCCTGCTTGGAAACCAGGATATTTGGTCATTCCGCCATCAGCATATAAGGTCATTCCCGTTACGTAACTAGATTCTGCGGACGCTAGCCAAGCGGCACAAGCGGCAATTTGTTCCGGTTTTCCGATGTATCCCATCGGAATCAGGTCGATGACTTCTTGTTTAGCTTTTGGGTCATTGAACTTTTCGGCATTGATGGGTGTGTCGATTGCACCAGGTGAAATATTATTAATGCGAATCCCTTTGGGAGCATATTCAAGTGCAAGGGTTTCAGTCATCATCTTTATTCCGCCCTTACTTGCTGCATAATGGACAAAATGAGGCCAAGGTATCCGGTCATGAACGGATGACATGTTAATGATATTGCCCCTGATACCATGATCGAGCATGTAATTGATTGCTTCCCTGCTTGCGAGGAACATCCCGGTTAGGTTGACATCGATGACTTTCTGCCAATCTTCCAGAGTCAATTTTTCGCTGGGCACTTCATTTTCAATACCAGCATTGTTAATCATGATGTCGATCGTACCAAAGGTTTCAGCAGCGAATGAAAGCAATTTCTTCACATCCGCTTCCTTCGAAACGTCACCTTGAATCGCTGCTGCTTTCCCGCCAGCAGCTTCAATTGTTTTGATGATTCCCTTATGGTCGTCATTTTCAGTGTGATAATTTAATACGACATGTGCTTTTTCTTTACCGAACCTTTCGGCCATGGCTTTTCCCAACCCTTTTGCCGCCCCAGTAATGACTACCACTTTTTTCTCTAAATCTTCATACATCATTTATCGCTCCCTGACTATTCTTTTGTAAAGCCAATCATAACTCCGCCAGCAATTACGAGTACACACCCGATGAGGACGAAGGCCATTTGCTTTTTGGATTTTTTCTCTCCTAAAAGAAAGATGCCGCCTAAAGTGGAAATGACGATTCCCATTTGGGAAAATGAGAATGAGATGGCAACGCCCACTTTTGGATTAGCGAGCAGGAGACCGATATTACCGACTGCCCACATCAATCCAGTTAGAATATTACGCCTTGCATACTTGTTAAACGGTTTATGTTTGATGGAAAGGAGCAGGGCAGCCAGGAACATGCCGATTGCTTGCGGCAGGATCGCCGACCATCCGTCAACTTCATTCCATCTGACAACAATGACATATGTAACATAACCCACTGTTGAAATGGCAAGGTGAAAAACCCCTTTTTTCATGCTTCCTGCTTTTTTGTTATCACCATCGCCGTAGCTGGTCAGCAAGACACCTATAATCAAACAGATTATTGCAACAATGCCGATAATGACTGTCATCCTGTCATTCCATTCCCTGAAAATGATAACTGCAAAAAATGTATTTCCTAGAATTTGCAGTCCTGTTGAGATTGGAACGGTTTTCGATACCCCGATTTCCTTGACGCTATTGAATTGAAATAACTGCCCGAATGCCCAGCCTATACCAGAAATGATGCCGACAATCCACACTAAACTGCTCCATTCCGGCGGATTGATGAAAGACATCATGATGGCGAACAGTAATGAACCGATTGTAATGCCAAGTGTTTGATTATAAGAGTTGCCCCCGAGTTTTTCGGAAACAAGCACTAAGCTGCCCCATGTCAATGCAGGGAGTAGTGCAAAGAGAAAACCTTCCACAAAATTTCATCTCCTAAACTAAAAAACAATGATTTAATGAATATATAATAGGCAGTTAGCAAGCTATTGAATGTATTTAGAGTTTTCCCTTTACACGGGAAAGAAAAACATGGTTTTAATTTACCAATTTGTCATTTTATCTTTCAGTGTGGAAACAATGAAATAATAAGTGTTTTATGGTACTTTAAATGTAAAAATAGTTAGGAGAAATAGTATGACGACACTGAATGAATGGTTCGAAAAGGGGATTCCTGCTAAAGAATTTGTAGCTTCGATGAAAGTTCATAAAGAAAACTTACAATCGATTCAGGAGGGTTTTACCATCTCTGCAGAGGACCAAGGTTTTTTTGATGAATTAAAGACGAAAGAACTTAGAGCCATTGTCATTACTGAAGACTGGTGCGGGGACGCGATGATGAATATTCCTATATTGTTGAATATATCTGAAGCGGCAAATATTGAAACTCGCATGGTTTTACGAGATCAAAATCTAGAACTGATGGATCAATACTTAACGAATGGAACAGCGCGTTCGATTCCCATTTTTATATTCATTGATAAGAATGGCGAAGAAAAAGCTGTTTGGGGACCTCGTGCACCAAAGGTACAAGAGTATGTAATGGAGTTGAGGTCTGACCTGCCGGCCAAGGATGATGAGCGTTTCGAGGCAGAGCAAAAGGCAGTTATTAAAAAGATAACTGCAGCTTTTGCTGAAGAAAAGCACCTGTGGGACGAAGTATACAGCAGCATCAAGGAAGCATTGGGGAGCTGCTGACAAGCGGGGATGGCACTGTCCAAAAAAGGGTGGTTAAGCCCATTTTAGATTTTCTTCCATGATGTATGGCTGTTTCAAAACGTATACTGCAACCTGATTGGTTGAATATATAGATACGATTCCTTCTATAAGAATTCACCGTTCTTGAGTCCATGGTTTTGGAACAGCCTTTTCATTTTTTATGATTCTGGAATAATTGTGACACCGATTGTTCGAATAGGAGAGTCTTGTTTAGCACTTTGATTCGTAGCTTTATAGTATTTTACCATTAAATCGTTCAATTCATTTTGGAAGTTAATAAAGCTTTCATCATCAAGCTTTAGTTCTAAAAGGGAAAAGGTTGAGCCATCTTCCGCGCAGTCTCTTTCTTCTAATTTAGTAAGATAGTTTTGATATTGAGTCATAAGGGATAATTGATAATAAGAAAAATAGTTCACCTTTTTCTCATTAGAAGATTTTTTCCATTCTTCCCCGCTAAGTCGCGCTTCTTCTTCATTTAAAACATAGTATTTTTCGGAAACGGACCTCACTTTTTTTTCTTTTACAATGCGAATGACCCCTGAATCCAACAGAACCTGTATATGTCTATATAATGTTGCTTGGGGTACATCTTTAATGATTTTTAACATTTCCAATGGTGTTAAGCCACTTTCCCTGTTTCTCATTAAAGCTTGGGTAATCTTTATTCTTACAGGATGCATTAAAATTTCAGCTTTATTAATCATCTTCTTCTCCTCACATTGGAAATATAATCTTAAATCAATTTAGTTGGTCATGAATAATAAGTTTAACTCATCATAAATTATAATGATTGAATCACTTTCATTTAAATAAAAATGACACAGTTCGAAAAATAATATTACAGAAAGATTTTTTTGAAGTAAATCATAAGCCTTTTCGAATAAGTGTAAAAAATAATGTCTTCATGAAATGAAATTTAATAAATAACACTATATTTTTATTATTATTCATTGTGATAATATTATCATTATAAATAACAATAAAAACTAAAACAATATTTTATTAAAGAAAAAAACAGGTGCAAAATTCCATTTTTCATGTTATCATTATCGATAATGATAATAATATTTCATTTTCAAAGGAGTGGTATATATGGAATTGCATTATGGATGGAACGAATTGAAAGATATTGATTTCATGTCGATTCTGCCGATTGTTTTACCGGTAATTGCTATTGGGATGATTTTAGTGCTTATAGCATTAATTGATTTATACAGAAATCGAAAGACGAGGAAAAATGTTTTATTGTGGACACTCATCATTATTTTTGCAAATACTATCGGTCCAATTCTGTACTTCGTTATTGGTAGAAAGGACAGTGAAAGAATATGAAATTAGAAATTAAAAATGTTACAAAAAAATTTAAAGAAAAAACAGCGGTCAATAATTTTTCAATGGAACTGCAATCAGGGGAATGTGTCGGATTGATAGGGCCAAATGGGGCTGGTAAATCGACATTAATAAAAGTGATTTCAGACATAATAGATCCAAGTATGGGCGAAGTATTGCTTGATGGTAAGAAAATTTCAAAAATGAAAAAGGAGATAGGCTATTTACCACAATACCCTAACTTCTTTCAATGGATGACTGCCAAAGAAACCCTCACTTTCATGGGCCAGCTCTCAGGTATCAAGAGGGAAGAATTATTAAGCGGCATTCCTGAGATATTGTCGAAAGTGGGGCTGAGCGGGGAAGAGAATTCCAAGGTGCGGACTTTTTCAGGCGGAATGAAACAAAGGCTTGGAATTGCACAGGCATTGTTACATAAACCGGCATTGATTGTCATGGATGAACCGGTTTCTGCATTGGATCCAATCGGCCGGAGAGAAGTGTTAAACATCATAAAAGAGATAAAGAAAGATACGACAATTTTAATATCGACGCATATATTAAGCGATGCAGAAGAAATATGTGAGAGGTTTGTCATTATAAAAAGCGGTAAAAAAATTGAGGACACGACAATGTCGGAATTATTAAACAGGAATAGCGGAAATAAAATCAATGTCGACATAACCTCTAAAAGTCAAAAATGGATTGAAAACGTAAAGAGCTTGAACTTTGTCAAAGGTGTAGAGGTAATGGGAAATAAATTGAAGATTGAAGTGGAAAATATTGAATCAAACAAGAATATGTTACTGGCGAATGCTTTGGAGCATAATGTTGATCTTGTAAGGTTCGAAATAGATAACGATACATTGGAAGAGATATTCTTAAAATTGGTGGTGGAAAAATGAATAATTTTGCCGTTTTAGCTAAAAAGGAATTTGTTCAGATGTTACGTGAATATAAAGTGATTTGGCTGCCGCTTGTATTTATATTTTTAGGAATAACTCAACCAGTCGTAAGCTATTATTTACCTTCAATATTAGAGGCACTGGGCGGGGGCCAAGGGATTACCATTGATCCAAGCATGGCTGCCCAAAAAGGCGGCGAAGTTCTTGCTAGTACATTAGGGTCTCAATTCGATCAGTTAGGGGTCATGATCATCATCGTTTCCATGATGGGAGTCGTACAATCCGATAAAGCAAATGGAATGCTGGCTTTCATTCTTACAAGGCCAGTGACGGTGGGATCTTATATAAGCGGGAAAATCATTTCCAATTATCTGTTTGTTGCCTGCAGTGTAGCATTGGGATATTTGGTTTCATATCTGTATGTAGTTTTTTTGTTTACGAGTGTTGATTTTGCGGATTTAGTAGTGGCGTTGCTGTTCTATCTGCTGTGGGTCCTATTTATCGTTTCATTCACGACGATGATCAGTACCATTTTTAATAGTCAGGGTATTATTGCATTAATTTCGATAGTATTTCTCCTCGGCTGTAGAATCATAGTTGGGTTAAGTCCGGTTATAGACAATATGAATCCGGCAAGCATGAGTAAACATGCCATGGAAGTACTGATTTTAGGCACAGTCAATTCACAGGCGATTTGGGGGGCAATAGCAGCACTTGCGTTAACGGCAGTAACGATATTGGTAACGAACATATGGATTTCAAAAAAGAAATTCAATAACGAGTAAGTTGGGGATGGAAATGTGTTAATCATGAAGTGATGGGAGGATGATAACTTTGTTAAGCATCACAGATTTAGAGAAAAGCTACTCGGCCAAGAAGATTTTGAATGGTGTAAATCTAGAAATCAAAAAAGGGGAAATCTTAGGTTTTATAGGGGCAAATGGTGCAGGGAAAACGACGACGCTGAACATTATTACGGGCATTTTAGATTCTGAAAATGGAAAGGTTGAAATAAATGGCCTGACTAAAGAAGACGGCAAAGAATATAAAAAACAATTTTTCTTCATCCCTGATACTATCAATGTTTTTAACAATGTTTCTGGATTGGATTGGATTCGTTTCTTGATGAACCTATATGGAAATGATGACAAAGAACGTTTGGGGAAATATATCTATCGGTTTGGGATGCAGGAGTCCATTAAAAAGCCAATGGGAAGTTATTCTTATGGAATGATGCATAAGGTATCCCTGATAGCGGCCTTTACCATTAATCCCCCGATCATCATTATGGATGAACCGTTAAATGGATTAGATCCAAACGCCGTTTTAGTTTTCAAGGGGTTAATCAAACAATATGTTGAAACGGGCGGTACAGTGTTTTTCTCGACGCATCTGCTTGATGTGGCAGAGAAAATTTGTAATACAGTGGCTATTTTAAAAGAGGGGAAAATCATCCTGCATGATGAAATACAAAATATAATAGGTGAAAGTTCATTAGAATCTACCTTTATGGAGGCTCAGGTATATGAAGGAAAAACTTCAGTTAACTAGATTTTTCATATCTTCCTTCTATAAAATGCCCAAGCAGACAATGTTGCAGGCTGTACTGATAATAGCCGTTTTTTATATGTTTTTGCAGCTGACTGTCGTAAATGCCTTTGTTTATTTTCTTGGAGATACCGAGGTCTTCCTGTTTTATAATGTAACGATTTCCAGCATTCTCGTCTTTGCATTGGTTTGCTATTTGTCCACATCACAAATATTTGCTTATTATGAATTTAAAGTATTGGCGGCTCTGCCACTCACCTATAAAGAAATATCAAGGGCTAAGGTATTAAGTAGCTTATGGGTCCCCATCATCTTATCAATGGCAATCCAGGTGCCAACAATCGGCTTCTTGATAGTCGATCTAAAGTTTATGGAAGCGTTTAAATTATTCATATTTTTACCGATTGTCAATGGTTTGACGGCTTTGCTCCTGCTTTTTATCCTATCGTGCATTAATAGGTATTATTATAGATTCAAAAATAAAGTAGCATACTTACTTGTGAACATTGTTGTCATCCTCATGCTTGCGATTATTTCCATTGTATATTTTGCTGGAAAATCATCAATTGCCCTTTCAAAGGTCATCTCGGAAATAGATTTGAATTCTATTGAAGGTCTAAAAAACTCGTTGCAATTCATAATGGGACATATGTTTGAAACCGCAAATATGATTCCGGTGATTAAATGGATTCTGGATGCCTTTGTATCAAATGAAATAACAGTTCAATTTATAATTATTTATATTTCGATACTAGTAATTGGTTTCCTATTGTATTCATTTATTATAGAAAACATTTCCGTTAATTATTTTAAAAACGGGTTATTGGGAAATAACAAAGTGAATATGAAAAACTCAAAGGTTAATATATCAAAAAATCAATGGAGTAATTATTTACAAAGAGAGATATGGATCATTAAGTCTGAAGCATATTTTAAGATGCAAATCGGTTTAGGACTTTTATTGCCGCCGGTCTTTTCACTTGTCATGTTATTGCTAATTCAGAATGAAGTGTTCCCGAATTATTTTAATATAACGAAAGAGGGAGTCTTTGATAAATACTTTTCATATTCGATCCTTTTCTTGTGTTGTATAAATAATATAAGCGGAACCCCATATTCAAGAGAAGGAAAATATCATTATTTACTGAAAAGTGCCCCTTTTGATGAAAAATATGTTTATTTTTCTAAAGTGATATTTTCATCAATAATAGGGATTATAGCCGTATTGACCAGCTTTATGATATTTGCACTTTTTGGTTATTGGGAAATGGAAACGGCAGTCATGTTATTAATTACTTCTTGTTTAGTGGTTTGCTATAATCTTCTAACACCATTATATGATATGAAAAATCCAAGTATAGAATGGGAGAACCCATCTGCTGCCATTAAATCAAACCCCAATGTATTAGTTAGCCTGCTTTATGGATTGCCATTATTAATCGTGGTTACATCCATTCATTTTGGCTTGGTTTGGTTCAGTGTCCACCCCATGATGGGAGCTATCATAATATTAATGATCGTAATAGCGATCAATTCCGTTTTGATTAATAGGTTGAAATATAATTTATGAAAGTCGTTATATTAGAAAAGTATATAAAGGAAGTACAGAAAATCGGCACTAAATAAATTTAAAAAAGGAGTGTCTTATTATGGGGAAGCACCATGATAGAGATTTTAAAATTTATGCTGCTCGATTAGTATTGGAAGAAGGCAGAAAACCTAGGGAATTGGCTGAAGAACTTAATATCTCGACACCTACATTAAGAAATTGGGTCAATATCTATAAAGAAGCAAATGAAGAAGGCCAAGCGGACTCCAGTATTGGTTTTTCAGGCCTCAGTCAGAAAGAGGAAAAGGATAAAATAATTAAAGATTTACAGGAAGAGAATGAGATATTAAAAAAGGCAATGCACATTTTTACGAAACAGCCAAAATGATCGAACCGCATTTAAGCCATATTTTATTTTTCACAAATTATAGTGAAAAATAAAATATGGTTTTTTTTAATTAGTATTTTTTTCATATAATGTAATATTTTTTAAATTATTTAATACTAAATTCCCTATGAAAATATTACTAAAGAGGAAAAATAATAAAAATTGGTAAAGTTATTATGTAATGTAGATAATTTACAAATTTTTAATGGACTCGGCAAAATTCTTGTGATAAAGTGTTATCGATAATGATAATAGGTAATAATTAACCTAGAAAATGAAATAATTGTTTAAAAAAAGAAATTTTAGAGGAAAAAAATGGAGGAAATTTGCGGATTTTCAGAAAAAGGAGAGGAGGAAAATTATAATTGATTGAATATTTTATGAATAAGAAAAAGATTTATAAATCTTACATCAAGTTTTATGAAGCGGAATCAGTCAATTTGGACTATATTGATGATATTTTCAACGAAAAGGAATGGAATTATCTTAATTTGCAAAATGGTAAAAGAACCATCGAAGCAAAGAAAAGTTTGTACTTTGGAAAAAAAGCAATTATGGAGTTTTTAGATATAGGTTTGGATGAAATAAAGAATGTATCACTGTTGAAAGGAGTCTTTGGACAGCCGATTATTGTTAATAACCTGTTCTTATTAATGAACATGAACATGGGTATATCCATCACTCATACGGATAAAACATTCGGAATACTGATTTTTGATCAACTGCATCCAATGGGAATCGATATTGAAACAAAAACGAAAACTGATTCTGAATTTTTAGAGACCAATTTAACTAAATCCGAGAAAAAGATGATTAAGGATAGTGAAGGTCTTTTAAGTAATGAAATTTTCTTTAGTGCAAAAGAAAGTCTATCAAAAATACTAAAAACAGGATTGACCTCTCCACTTGAAATCTATGAGATTTCCAAGGCTGAAATGGATCATGATAACATCTCACTTTTCTATAAAAATTTTCCCCAGTACAAATCAGCGGTCGTACTCGTGAATGATGAAATAAGAAGCGTTACCATTCCAATAAACTCTACGAAAATAATTAAGGGGGAATACCAATGGAATTAAAAATGGAAGCAAATGCTGAATTTAAAAACAATAATAAATTAGTACAATATCTTTTTAAAAAAGAGGATAGAGTTCATAAGTTAATAATTTCGTTATTACTACTCAGTTTAATCGCAGGTATCGAAACGACGCTTTTGTTATATTCTGCGGATCAAAAAGGGATGAATGTATTAAATGGCATGTCCATTTCAGAGATTGGGGCCATGAGTTTTGCCATTAACACAATTGTAATGGGGGCTCTAGGATTATTTGTCACTTTCATCATTCAAATATTAATTGTATGCCTATTATTTTTAGTTTTAAAAGAAAGACCCGTAAATATTAAAGGGATTTGCCAAGCTGTCATAAATGCTGGGATATGCATCGTCATTGGATCTGGTGTTAATGCAATAATCGCATTATTGGTCAAGAGCAAGGAAACGACATTTACTAGCTTATCCTTACTCGTGCATGATAAAAATTCCATCCTTCACACCTTCATGGCCGAGTTTGAATTGTTTTACATTGTCAGTTTAATCCTATTCAGTTTTAGTTTGGAAAAGTTGGCGCTCGCCAAGAGAAGGAATGCAATAATCATAACGATTGTAATAGCTTTAATTTCTTTAGTTTTTCATATGTTGACAGTTGCATCAGGCACATATTTAAAATAATGGGGGAAAATGATGAAGATGAATTCTTTAGCGAATCTATTTGAAGAAAGTGTTAGGGAATATGGAGACAATATTGCAGTAAGAAATAAGGATAAGCAATTTACTTATAAAGAAACGAATATCTTGGCAAATAAAATGGCGATGTACATAAAGGACAAAGGGATAAATAAAGGTGATAATGTCGGAATCTATATTGAAAAGTCGGAGCATGTTTTATTTTTAATCATAGCACTCCTTAAATTGGGGGCTACCTATGTACCTATCGATCCTAAAAGTCCTGATGAAAGAGTAAAGCATATAATAAAGAACTCAGAATTGAAGTTATTGATTGGGGATAAAGGCCGGATTAGCGGCATTGATTGCAATTATGTAACCCTCGGTGAAGTGATGGAGAATTCAAATGATATAACCGGTGAGAATTTCCATATCTTAATTGATCCAAAGGATCCAGCCTATATCATTTTCACATCGGGCTCTACCGGTAAGCCTAAAGGAGTTTGCGTTTCACATGAAAATGTCATGAACTTGTTTTTAGGCTGCGACGGTTTGTTCGAGTTTAATAATAAAGATATATGGACATTTTTCCATTCCTACGCATTTGACTTCTCCGTCTGGGAGATGTGGGGGGCTTGGATATATGGCGGAGAAGTTGTAGTGGTTTCATTTGAGGAAAGCAGAAATCCAATATCCTTTGTTGATTTATTGATAAGTACACAAACAACCGTTTTCAATTGTACACCAAGCGCTTTCTTCGAGGTGATTGGTGAGCTCATAAACCGACAAAATGAATTAAGTTTAAAATACATCATTTTTGGAGGGGAAGCATTAAACTTCAAGAAATTGACACAGTGGTTTTCTCCCGAAAATGACAGGCTTCCAAAGTTAATAAATATGTACGGAATAACTGAAACCACCGTGCATGTAACATACAAACAAATCACTAAGAGTGATGTGGAAAAAGGAATTACGAATATCGGAAAAGTCTTGCCTCATCTTGGGTTCAAGGTGATGAATCAAAATGGAGAAGAAGTAACTGGAGATGAAGAGGGCGAGTTATACGTTTCAGGAAAGGGTGTTTCGCTAGGCTATTATAAAAATACCATGATGAATAAGATGAAATTTACGGATATTGATAATGTTCGCTACTATAAGTCAGGGGATGTAGTGAAAGTTTTGGATGATGGTGATCTGCAATATATCGCCAGGAATGATGAGCAAGTGCAGTTAAGAGGTTTCAGGATTGAATTAGGGGAAATAGAGAGCTCGTATAATGATTTGAAAAACATCAAGAATGCAGTCGTTACGATGGATAAAGCGTTTAATGATGATATGCACTTATTTTTATACTACGTTGCTGATGAAGAATTAGCTGCTGATTATTTGAGGGAATGTGTAAAAAACTCATTGCCAGCCTATATGATACCAAGCTTTTTTATCAAGGTGGACAACATCCCGCTAACGGTAAATGGCAAACTGGATAAATCCTTATTACCCAAATTCGTCATAAAAGACTGTGAAGCCCCATCGAATATCAAGAGTCCAGTGGATGAAACAATTAGTGAAAAAGTAAGAGAATTGGTTGGTAGCATCATAGGGAATGGGGTTATAAAAAATAATCAGTCCCTACTTGAATGTGGAATGAACTCATTATCGATAATGAGATTAATTGTCAATATTAAAAATCAATTTCAAATTGAAATGGCTCCTTCAGTTTTATTGGAGAACGATACGATTATGAAATTATCCCGAGTCATAGAAACTCGTCAAAAAGAAGAGATAAAGCAAGATTATACACCGATCTATATTAATGCCAGAAATACATACCCTTTAACATATGAACAAGAAAATTTGTGGTTCATTCACCAAACCAATGAAGACAAGTCGTTATATAACATCGTTTTTTCGTATGAAATATCAGGTGAAGTGAATGAAGGAAATCTGGAACTATCTTTAGATAAGCTAAGCAATAAACATCAAATTTTAAAAAGTGTCATTAGAGAAGAAGCTGGAATGGGCACCTTGGCTTTCGATGAGTCGATTCATCATGACATTACCTATTTCGATGTTTCGGATCTTCCTCTAGATATGCAGGAAGAAAAAATAAATCACTTGGTGAAGGAAGAAACGGAACGGCAATTTGATTTAGGAAATGGTCCCCTCTTATCGATTGCGCTAGTGAAGACAAATGAATGTGAATATCAATTATTATGTAACATCCACCATATTATTTTTGATGGTTGGTCGATTCCATTAATGATCAATGATTGGTTTTCCATTTATGAGGAAATCAAGAATGGTGAACGAAATGATAGAAATAACCAATCGGTCCAATATGGGGATTATGCTTTATGGCAAAAAAACTCGCCAAATTATGTAAGTGGTAAGGATAATGAGTTCTGGAGTAATGAAATAACTGCATTACGGCAAAAGTCTTTATTACAATATGATCATCAAAAAACCGCAGAAGGTAAAAGCACTTCCGATATTATCAGCTTTTTGTTACCTAAAGAAATTCAAAACAACCTGGAAAGTCTTCATAAAAAAACGAAATCGACTTTGTTCATGAGTTTACTTACCGCCTATCAAACCTTTTTATCAGTGTACTTTGATGAAGAGGAAGTTGTCGTCGGAAGTCCTTTGGCAAAGAGAAACCATGTGGACACTGAACAATTGATAGGATATTTCGTCAACACATTGCCCTTTAAATTAAATGTATCCCAGGAAGATTCATTTGAAGAAATTTTGCGGAAAAATATAAAAAATATTGCAGGTGTTTTTGACCATCAAAATTTACCTACTAAGGAAATTTTGAAATGTTTATCAGCAGAAAGAACCATGGAAGCTACGCCATTATTCGATACAGTATTTGTCCTGCAAAATAACCAAAAAGAAAAGCTGGCATATAGAAATTTCACGTTAAAGCCGAAAAAAATCAATACCTTTAAAGCTAAATTTGATTTAGTTGTTCAGGCAGAAGAAATGGATGGGGATGAATTATTCATTTCGTTTGAATTCAACAAATCATTATTTAATAAAGCGACGATTCAAAGAATGGCTAGTAATTTTCAGTATTGGCTGCAAGAGATTACAACCGAGGGAAGCAAGAAAATAAAGGACTTCACCTATTTAGAGCCTGCCCAGTTACGATCGATAATCGAAATGGGTACAGGCAATGTAAATCAAGAAGTGGAAGATCATCATTTTGAAGATGTAATTGCTAGGTTTGAGAATAAAGTAAGCACAAATTTCAATGATGTTGCCATTGTTCATGGTGATGACCAGGTGACATATAGCGAGTTAAATGCCCGGGCAAATCAGGTGGCACACCGATTATTCCGGAACCATGTAAATGTAGAAGATAGAATCGGGATTTTTATGGATCGATCGATAAATATGGTTACGGCCATTTTAGCCATTATGAAAGTTGGGGCGGCATATGTGCCTTTGGACCCATCACAACCAGAGTCACGGCTGAAACATATGATTGAGGATTCTCAAATCACATATTGTTTAAGTAATGAAGAAGGACTTTTAAAGTATCCCGGTGATGAAGGGAAACTAATATGTATCGAAGACATACTAAAAGAACGGGAAATTGAATGCGAGGAATTCGTTTCAAGAAAGATATCGGAAAATGATCTGGCCTATATCATCTATACTTCAGGAACAACAGGTAAACCTAAAGGGGTCATGATTGAACATGGAGGATTGGCTAACCTCTGTAATTGGCATATCAATTATTATTCTGTCGATGGAAAAGATGCAGCAGTACTTGTATCGAATACATCTTTTGATGCGTCCGTTTGGGAGATATTCCCTTACCTGACAAATGGGAATAAACTCCTGATATTGGATTACTATGATTTATTGGATGTAGAAATCCTTTCGGAGAAGTTAGAAAAGGAGAAAGTCACACTCGCGTTTTTTTCAACGGGACTGCTCGAGCAATTATTTATCAACGAAATGAAATTTCCAGAATCAATCAGAGCCATTTTGACAGGGGGAGATCGTTTAAAAACGATACCTGATCATTTGAACTTTGATTTATATAATAATTACGGGCCGACTGAGGGCACCGTCGTTTCGACAGCATATAAGGTACTTCCATGTGATGATACAGTGATTCCGATCGGAAAGCCGATCTTAAATGCAGAAGCATATGTGTTCAACACCAGGATGAAGCCAACTCCTAAGGGTCAAATAGGGGAGCTGTATATCGGCGGGAGAGGCATTGCAAGAGGATATATAAATAATCCGGAGAAAAATATTGAAAGCTTCATCCCAAATCCGTTCAATCCTTCAAGGAAGTTATATAAAACAGGAGATTTAGTTAAGTATACCGAGGATGGAAATTTACTATTTGCAGGCAGAGCGGATGACCAAGTGAAAATCAGGGGATATCGTATCGAACTTGGCGAGATCAGTGCCGTTCTAAATAAATGTACAGGTATAAAGGATTGCTTTATAGCGATAAAAGATGAATCTAAGGCAAAGAAATTCATCATTGCTTATTATATCTCCGACAATGACCTGGAAGAAAATTATATCCGGGATTATATGAAGAATCATCTTCCCCAATATATGATTCCTTCTTATTTCATTAAAATGGAGTCATTTCCGCTAACCGTTAACGGCAAAGTCGACATGAAGAGCCTGCCGGATACTAAAACGAACACGGTAGGAACCGACAATAAAAGTGCCATTAATGAAACGGAGCAAAAATTGTTAAAGATATGGAAAGAGGTGCTGAATAATCAGGAAATAACCATCTTTGATAACTTTTTCGAATGTGGAGGAGACTCCATCCTAAGCATTCAAATTTGTTCACTTGCCAAGAAAGAAAATCTTTTCATTACTTCAAAAAACATCTTTGAAAAACAAAGCATCGAAGAGCTGGCAAAGGTTGTGGAATTGACGGGAGATTTAACGATAAATCAGTCCGATGTTTTTGGAAAGGCGCCATTTACACCTATTCAAAGCTGGTTTTTCACTCAACAAATAAATAATTATAATCATTGGAATCAATCCGTAACGTTAAAGGGCTACCCGAAAATGAATGAGAAACGGATGCAAAAGATCATGGCTCATATCGTTAGACATCATGATGTGCTGAGATCAAGGTTCAATAAAGATGAAGCATTTTCGAAAGTGGAAAAGCAAATCGACCCGACTGAAAATTGGACTATGAATTACGTAAATCTATCGAATATGAATAAAGATGGACAGGAACGGGAAATAGCTAGACTCGGGAACGATGCACAGCAGGGCATGAACATTTCAAACGGACCACTGATGAAAATTGAATGCATAAATACTGGCCAAAATGAGCATGTAATCATTTGGATCATTCATCATTTACTTGTTGATGGGGTTTCCTGGAGAATCTTGATCGAAGATTTTGACCGGCTATATATTCAGGATATCAACGATCAAGAACTAAAACTGGATAATAAAACGACATCATATAAGGAATGGGCGAATAATCTAAACCAATACAAAAATAGCATTCCATTAGGCATTAAAGAGTACTGGCAGAATGAACATGAGGCAGTAAACGAAAGTGCCCTAGTCAAAACAGGGAATGTTTACGATGGAAAATCATTTGAATTGAAGCTGAATAAAGAGATTACAAACAAAATCTATAATGAAATGACAAAAGCGTATAAAGCATCCATTGATGAAATATATTTATCCATTTTCGCAACGCTAATCGGGAAGTATTTTAATAAAAAGGATATTCATTTCACTTTGGAAGGACATGGTCGCGAAGAATTATTTGCAGGTGTCGATTTGTCCAGGACAGTAGGATGGTTTACGACCATGTGCCCGGTTTATATAGAAAATAAAGAAACCATTTCGAACACGATTCAAGGTACAAAGAAAAAGTTAAGGACACTGCCTAATAAAGGGATCGAGTATGGGATCCTGACCGAATTATGTGGCGAGACACAAATGAAACAAAATAGGCCGATGATCAGTTTTAATAATTTAGGCAGATTTCATCAAAGTAATGAATTGGCTGCAAAAGAGGTCCTCTTTTTTAGTGAACAAGATATTCAACATAATGCCTATACCGAGCATGAAGTCGATATTGAATTGCTTGTAGTGAACGAAGAGCAAACTATAAAAATAAACTATAACAGACATTTCGTAAGAGAAGATTTTGAGAGATATATTCAACGCAATTTGCCGGAATTGCTACGGACATTGGAAGAAGAAACAAAATTGGTAAAACAGATGTACCGTCCGGAGGACTTTCCATTGTTGGATATGCCTGAAGAGGAACTTAACCAACTACTGCGCAAAGAAACAGGAATTGTTGATATTTATGAATTGACTGCTTTGCAAAAAGGGATGTTGTACCATAGCTTGTTTGATAGTGAGAGCAGCCAGTATAAAGTGCAACTCATATTTGATATTAAAGGTTTCCTGGACGTCGAAAAATTAAAGAATGCCATTGCGACAACGGCAGGGAAACATGACATTTTAAAAACGAAATTATATTCGAGTAAAAAAGGGTTATTCTACCAACTGCTAATGAATTCAATGGATACCGAGATTGAATATGAAGAATTAATGGAACAACAAGAGAAGCTGGAAAAGTTGTTAGCGGATCAATATAAGATGATAGATATCGAGAACAATAGGTTGAATCGCTTCATGATCGTTAAGCTTACGGACAATGAATACCAATTAATATGGACATTCCATCATATTATTATGGATGGCTGGAGTTATTCGATGGTTATTAATGACATCTTTAATTCTTATCATTCAATAACACCATCATCATCCGGTAGTGCTTCATTTAAAGAGTATGTTGAATATATGAAAGATTATACGAGTAATGAGGAGCTGCGGAAATATTGGGCAGGGAAATTGGAGGGTGTCCGAAATTCCGGATCCAGCATAACGGGAGTATTGGAAGGCGAGGGATACATTGAAGGTGGTTACTTGAAAGTACTGGATGAGGAATTGATTAATACCATTCAACGATTCTGTCAGGAAAACAAGATTACCATGAATACTTTCTTTCTAACTATATGGCTAGCCACTTTAAAAGAAGTAAAAGGTACGGAAAATGTATGCTGCGGCGTAGTTACATCCGGCAGGAATATCCCAGTCCGGAATATTGAGGCCATGGTTGGTCCATTTATCAATACTGTGCCATTTATAAAGCATATCAGCCAAGAAAAGACTTACATTGAGCTGCTTGATGAAGTTCAAAAAGAGTTTTTGGAACTAAGTGCCTATGAGAATACACCATTATCAGAGATTTATGAGTGGGCTAATTTGGAGAATCATTTGTTTGAATCATTATATGCTTTTGAAAACTATCCCATGGTACTAGCTAATAATGATGAAATCAATGTGAGTTTGAAAGAAGGACGGGAAACGACCCATTATCCAATCGTCATTATCGTCACCCCAGGTTCAAGTGTTCAAATT
This sequence comes from Peribacillus aracenensis, assembly GCF_025175645.1. Classification (NCBI taxonomy): domain Bacteria; kingdom Bacillati; phylum Bacillota; class Bacilli; order Caryophanales; family Bacillaceae; genus Peribacillus; species Peribacillus aracenensis. The sequence continues at coordinate 48,096 of NZ_JANZMJ010000022.1, read as the reverse complement.
AAGTTTAATGAGGCAGCGGTCACTCCAAAGTTAAGGTCATCAGTCCTTTCTATATTTAATCGAATCTTAAGCGAAATGTTAGAAAAAATGAAAGTTAAGTGAGGGGAATATATATGGGAACAACTATTGCTGTGAAGGAACGGTTAATTGAGGAAAAGCTTATAGGATTTTGGAAAGAGATTTTAGAACAAGAAAAGATAGGTACAGATTCCAACTTCTTTGACTTAGGCGGGAATTCCCTTTTAGCCATGCAATTCATTCAAATGGTGAAGAATAACATGGGAGTGAAATTGCCAATCAAAGTGATGTTCGAACAATCAACCATCCAGGAACTATCCGTACTCATCAAACAATTGGATGATATTAACAAGTTAGGCTGAATGGAAAAGAATTGAGGTGTTTTTCTATGAACAGGATAATCAGTGAAACGGAAGATAGGCTATTAAACTTGATTTCAATTGTTATCAAACCTTTTGAAATCTCACTAATGGAGGATATGAATGAATCACTAAGCACAAATGAAAAAAAAGATGAGTTCTTGTCTTCGATAAAACGGGAGTTTGGTATTCAATTAACACCGGAAATCATTTCAAGTCAATGGAATATAGAAAAGCTGGCAAGTTTTCTGGACATGCTTATCAGCATGAGGGAAGTCGAGGTAAATAAGCCTTATAAACGTGGGAAAAGTGAAGGGATGCTATCTCATAATCAAGATCGAATGTATCTGTTTGACAGCCTGAATGAAAGGAAAATGCTCTATAATATGCCATTTAAATTCAATTTAAATGGCATAGTGGATATCGATGACCTGCAACAGGCATTGGATTTCATGATTGAACGCCATGAAACATTGCGAACCAATTTCAAGGGTGAAGAACATCAAATCCTTCAATTCTTATCAAAAAAAAGCAGAAACATAATTGCCTATGAGGACTGTCGGGAAGTAGATCCCGAAGTCAGTAATATAATGGTCACCTCCCATCTTACTGAAGAAATGGAAAGATGTTTCGACCTGGAAAATGATCATTTATTTAATATGAAACTATTTCGAATTGACGAAGAAAAGCATTATTTAGTATGCAATTTCCACCATATCATTTTTGATGGAGTATCGTTTGTCACCTTTTTCGAAGAGTTAATGGAGATTTATGAAAGAATTCAAACGGGCAAGGTTGGGGATATTCTTCCTCTGGACATGCAATATTTAGATTATGCTGTCTGGCATAAGGAGTGGGTCAAGGAAAGTACGCCAAGCCAAAGGCGGTTTTGGGAAAGTTATTTAGATCAAGAGGAAGAAGCATTGGAACTTCCATTTGACTTTCAACGTCCAAAATCACCTTCATACTCAGGTGGAAGGCTGGTAATGGCGATAACGGACGAACTCCGTGTATTGATAGACAGGATTTTAAAGGAGAATGGCACGACTTTATATGCTTTTATGATGACCGCCTATCAAGTGTTTTTAAGTCAATATACCGGGAAGAATCAAATCATTGTCGGGAGTACCGTGGCAAACCGCGGCCAGGTAGAATTTGCCCGGACAGTTGGATGCTTTGTCAATACGCTGCCATTGAAGCTGACCGTGGATGCCACAGAATCATTTCATGAAATATTGAACCGAAATCGTAAAGTGATTTTGGATGTATTGGAACATCAGGCCTTTCCATTTGAAAAAATCGTTGAAATCATTAATCCAGACAGGGATCTCAGCCATTCCCCATTGTTCCAAACAGCATTGGCAATGGAAGACAGCTTTGATGGGAACTTTGGCAATTCATTCTTCACTCTTGAACAAGACAAATTCGAAATTCCTTATTCAAATTATGACCTGACCATAAAAGTGAAAGGTTCCCATAACCTGATCCTAGAGTTTGAGTATTCCGATGAACTTTTTAGACGGGAAACAATTGAAAGACTCATGTTGAGTTTTGAAAAATGGTTATTCCAAATTTGCAGAAATGCAGATAAACCTATACGTCATTTGGAGCATTTAGATGACAATCAAATGAATCAATTGTTATTTGAGTGGCAAGGTGAGGTTTCGGATGCACATCAAAATGAGACGATCACCTCCATATTCGAAAGAATCGTTAAGAAGCATTCAAACAAATTAGCCGTTGCTGATAATGGTAAGTCCATTACCTATTCGGAATTAGATCAACGATCAAATGTGATTGCCAAATTGCTTAGAAATAATATCGAAAATGGCTCCAATAAGGTAGGCCTGCATGTAAACAGATCGATTGATATGGTGATAGGCATGTTGGGAATCATTAAAGCCGGATGTGCATATGTTCCGCTTGATCCTATGCTGCCAGCTGAAAGATTGGAATATATCATCAATGATTCGAAAATGGATATATGCATAACGAATCAAATTGAGGTTCCTGCCTTAAAAAAAATAGCTAAAGTGATCAATCTTGAATCCGTCCATTACGTGGATACCGAGTGCTGTAACGAATCGATTGCGCCAACCGATCTGGCTTACATAATCTATACTTCGGGAACGACAGGAAAACCTAAAGGTGTCATGTTATCCCATAGAGGAGTAGTGAATTTAATAATAAGTCAAAACAAGTACTTACAACTTGATGAGACCTCTAGGGTATTACAATTTGCCACTTTTAATTTTGACGCTTCCATCTATGAGATTTTTGGAAGCTTATTAAATGGTGCAGAGCTGCATATCGGGAATAATAAGGAAGAAATGTTTGATTTATTCGCTTTGGAAAATCAAATCAAAAGTGAAAAGTTAACTCACCTAGTATTGCCGCCTGCCGTTTTACAAGAACTCAATATTGAGGGATCTGATGTGAAGTTCGTTGGTTCGGCCGGATCTGAATGTCCAATAGCTTTGCTGGATCGCTATCGAAATATAAACTTTTATAATGCCTACGGTCCAACGGAATATTCAGTATGGACCACGATTGAAATGTTTAAAGCGTTCGAAAACAATGAGACTGCTAATAATAAAGTATCGATAGGCAAACCTATCCTGAATACTGACGTCTATTTACTAAGTCCAGAGCAAAGGCTTGTCCCGATAGGTGCCGCAGGGGAAATATATATTGGCGGTGAAGGGTTAGCTGTTGGCTATGTGAATAATGATGATTTAACGAATGAAAAGTTCATTGATCATCCTTTTAAATCTGGAAAGCGTTTATATCGCAGCGGCGACCTTGCAAAATTCACGAGCGATGGTGAGTTGATTTTTCTGGGGCGTATAGATAATCAAGTGAAAATAAGAGGTTTCCGGGTGGAAGTTGATGAGATTTCGGTCAATCTCAATTCGTATCCGCAAGTAAGTGACTCATTCATTAAGGTTCAGGATCAGCCAAACTTAAATAAACAAATAATCGCTTATTTCACATCCAAACAACAAGTGGATTATGACCACTTAAAAGCATTTTTAAAAGAGAGAATACCAAGTTACATGATTCCTTCTTTCTTTATGCAAGTGGACAAATTTCCGTTAAATGCAAATGGGAAAATTGATTCAGCGGTTCTGCCGGTACCCGTAACTAGAAGCAAAACATTGGAAGAACCTGAGACGATCAATGAGAAAGTGCTTCTTCAGATTTTTAAGACAGTCTTAGGGCTGGATGACATAAGTATCCGGGATAACTTTTTTGAACTTGGCGGCGATTCCATTCAGAGCATTCAAATATGTTCTCTAGCAAGGCAGGAAAATATAATCATCAGTCCAAAAACCATTTTTGAAAATCAATCGGTAGCAGAGCTGGCAGCGATCGCGAAAACCGAAAATAAGGTCATGATTCACCCAATAGCCACTAGGGGGAATGTGGACCTGACCCCCATCCAAGAATGGTTCTTTGCAGAACACACAACTTCTATCAATCATTGGAACCAGTCCATTGTTTTTAGTAAAGATTCCTGTGCTCAAATGGAGGACATTGAAAAAATTCTATCTCAAATCGTGGAACATCATGATGGATTGTTAACCCTATTTAAAAAACATGAAAATAAATATATCGGGAATATAGACTCAGAACATAAAACATGGGAGTTAGTCTATAAGGATATACATCAATTAGATGAGGAAACGCGAATAAGAATGAGAGATGAATGGGAAAGTAAGGCTCAGCGTTCATTGGACATAAGTAATGGACCGATCATGAAGATGCTTGTTTTAAAAGAACAATCAAACAAGTATCGCTTCTTTTGGGTAATCCATCATTTATTGATTGATGCAGTTTCCTGGAGAATTTTACTTGAAGATTTCAATGCTCTCCATGATCAAGCATTGAACAACCAAACAGGGAAGCTTGCTTATAAAACTTCATCATTCAAAGACTGGTCAAACTTCTTGAAAAAATATAATGAATCGTTGATGGACCCTGATACACTCCGTTATTGGGAACAAAAAACAAAAAGTGAAATAACGGATTTTAAGATAGCGGAAGGCTTTATAGCTAAAGAAGAAAGAACAATGGAGAAATCATTCAGTGAAGAAGAAACTGAATTATTGATCCAGGAATTATCAAGGCAATCAAAAGCGACTGTGGAAGAAGTATTGTTGTCATTAATTGCAAAGAGTTTGAAAAAATCTTTTGAGGTGAAGAACTTCTGGATGGAAGTAGAAGGGCATGGCAGGGAAATGGCGGATGAAACAATGGATGTTACTCGGACTGTGGGCTGGTTTACTGCGATGTATCCGATATTGCTGCATTCAGGAGAGACGTTTGATGACACTTTAAAAAACACGAAGAATGCTATAAGGGAAATTCCAAATAAAGGTTTTGATTATGGCGTTATCAAATATTTACGACCTGGGGTCATTAAGGAGCCGGATATCCACGTTACTTTTAATTATTTAGGAAAATTGGACTCCCAATTTGAATCATCCAATAGCAGGGACTTTGGTGAGTTTGAAAATAAACCAAAAATCCATTTCCTGGCATTAATCCAAGACGGAAAACTATTCATAAAAATAATCTCGAAATTAGCTGAAGAAAAGATGAACTTAATAATAGAAGCTATTGGTAACATCGTCATGGAAATCAAGGGAACTGAATTTGACCAAGCTTCTTTAATAGAAAGTGATTTTCCAGATGCGATGCTTACTGAGGAAGATTTGTTTCATATATTGAATTCCAATAAATAAGGTGATTAAAGAGTTTAATAGAATGATTGCAGTCGGTCAGCAGATATGGATGACACAAGAAAATGGAATCGGGAGGCGCAAAATTGGAGAAATCTATTCAGAATATCTACTCATTAACTCCGCTTCAAGAAGGAATCCTTTATGAGCTGGAAATGAACAATACAGCAGAGAACCTTTACATTTCTCAAATGCGAATCAGGATAACGGGCGCTCTTGAAGTACATGCATTATTCCAGGCGTGGAGCCAAGTTGTAGAACGTCATGAAGCATTAAGAATGAAGGTCATCTCTAAAAATATCGAAAACAATGTTCAGGTTGTATTCAATGCAATGGATTATCAACCAGAAATAATCGATATGACAGAGTTGAGTAAACATGACCAATTAAATGAAATTCAAAGAGTGATATCCAAATCCCAGGAGATGGATGTGAATAACTCCAATTTGATGAAACTCCAGTTAGTGAAAATTGAAGAAAATCAGTATATCTTGATTTGGACTCATCACCATATAATTTTGGATGGCTGGAGTACCAGCATAGTCATCGATGAACTCTTCGTTATTTACAGCCGGATTGTAGGAAAAGTATCCAAACGGCTTATTGAAAAACCAAAGCAATATGGAGATTTTATCCGGTACATGAATAAAATCGATGCGGAAGATCTAAATCGTTTTTGGAAAGAACTAGCAAAGGATATTGAGCAGCCGACAATCACATTCCCCGCTCTGAAGCATGTGAAGGAAAACCAGCAGGAAAATGATCTATTTTGGGAGCTGGATAAAAAACAGAGTGAACTTTTAAGGGAATTTGCCGCCAAAAACCATGTAACGATGAATGTATTATTGCAGTTAATTTGGTCGATTGTCCTAAAGGAAATGTCCAATCAAAATCGAATAGTCTTTGGAATTGTAAGCTCTGGCAGGTCGAATAACTTATTCAAATCCGAAGAAATTGTTGGGCTGCTCATTAATACAATCCCGATGATAGCTGAAATGAACGATACAGATAGCATTACTGATTTACTGAAACGCTTCCAGGAAACATTAAACAATATGCTGGATTACTCTCAAATTTCTTTAGTGGATATCAAAAGGCATACGAAATTAAAGAAGGAAGATCCCATTTTCGAAACTTTATTTGTTTATGAAAATTATCCGGAAGCGAAGAACGATGGATTTGAAATTAACTGGGAAATTGAAGGCGGGAAAGAGACACATAGCTTTCCATTATCATTACAAGCCCAGGATAATAAAGATACGATTAAATGCAAATTATATTTTAATCGCTGCTTCCTAGAACATTCACTAGTAAATGATATCCAATCAGCCTTCATGCAGATTGCCCATCAAATTACAAAAGTACAGCAAATTGACGAAATATATGTCGATGTTGATTTTTCAAAACTAAAAAGTAATGTGAGTAAGAACCATCAAGCAATAAGTAACAATAAGATCGCATCCACATCCGTTAATCAAGAACTTAAAGAAATATGGCAAGAGTTTTTCTTGAACAGTGAGATTAATGAGGATTCTGATTTCTTTCAATTGGGCGGGCATTCGATAACAGCCATGAAATTGGTGTCCAAAATAAATAAAAGACTTGATGCGGATATGAAATTAGCCGATTTGTTTGAAAATCCTACATTGAAAATGCTAAGTCATAAGATCTTTCCGGAAGTGAATACGCCTCCGAAAGATGAAACGGAAGTAGTTTCATCTTTCGTGGAAAAGACATTTTTGGAAGTCTTATCAACAAGTCGAATCGATAAAAATGCCGATTTTTTTGAAGTGGGCGGACACTCGATTTTAGCCATGAAGTTATTGACGAAATTAAACAAAGAATATAATCAAATTCTAACCTTGAAAAATATTTTTCAAAATTCAACAATCGATTCGTTGACGGCCTTCATCATTAATGAAATGTCAGATCATGACATAGATCACAGTGAAGCACAACAAAAAGATCATGTTTTATCCAGTAACCAAGAGGCTTTGTGGTTCAACGAAAAACTTAATGGTAAGACAACCAATTATAATATCCCTCAGAAATATAAAATTACTGGTGCAGTGGATACTTCGATTCTGGAGAAATCAGTCAATCATGTCGTTAATAGACATGAAATTTTAAGGACCACCGTCCGTGAAAATGCCGGGAAAGGCTATCAGGAAATCAAGGAAGATTTGTACATTAAAATAGATGAAATCGACCTCTCTGCATTAAAGCCCGAACAGCAATCGACTCGCATGCTGCAAATCGAAGAAGATGTCCAGTCGGAAATCTTTGAAATTGAAAAAGGTCCTCTCATGACAGTGAAACTGGTTAAATTGAGCGACAAAGAGTCTGTTTTATTTGTGAATCTCCACCATTTCATTTTTGACGGATGGTCAGTGAGTATATTTTTAGACGAATGGTTATCTTTTTATGACAGTGAAGTGAATGAAAAGGAACTTATCCTTGAAAACGACTTTAAACAATATAAGGATTTTGCCTTTGAGCAGAAAAGCTGGTTAGAACATAACATTAAAGAAGAATCGCTATTTTGGAAAACAAACCTAACTGGGGAAATTCCTAAATTGGAGCTTCCTTTAGATACGATACGTACAAAAGAAAACCGCACCGATGGCAGTAGTTTCATGGTGGAACTAACTAGTGAAGAGCTCCATGGTTTAAAACGGATGTCCCTTGAACAAAACTCGACATTATTCATGACGCTGCTAACGATGTATCAGTCTTTTCTAGCAAAATATACAGGTCAAAACGATATCATCGTTGGAAGTCCTTTGGCGAATAGAATGATAGAAGGAACAGAAAAATCGATAGGTTATTTTGTCAATACACTGCCCTTTAGATTAAAGCTGGGACTTGAGGAAACATTCGAAGAGATTCTTGAAAGAAATACAAACCATATCATCGACATCTATGATCATCAGCAAATGACATTGGAGAAAATTGTTGAAGTCATTAACCCTGAAAGAAATTTAGCGAACACTTCATTATTTCAAACCGTCTTCATTTTACAAAATAATGCCAAAGCTTCATTTGAAAGTGAATACATAAAGATAACGCCTGAAGTATTGAAATCAAAGGCAGCAAAGTTCGATTTGAGTTTAGCTGCAGAGGAATACGAGGATAAGCTTTTATTCGCTTTTGAGTATAATTCAGGGATCTTCGATGAACAAACGATTCAAACACTAGCTGAAAATTTCTTAGAGTGGATTAGGAAAATTACCTATCAGCCTGAACGATCGATTGACAAGGTATCTGTCGTGAGTATGCGGCAGGAAAAAGTATTATTGGAAGAATGGCAGGGAGAAACCATTCGTTTTGAGGGGATCAATGACACAATCCCAGAAGCCTTCCATAAAATTGTTGAGCGGTTTCCTGATAAGGTAGCCATTGTTGATGGTCCGAGAACCATTACATATCGCGAATTGAATGATAAGAGCAATCGACTCTCACACTATTTACTAAGCAAAGGGATTTCTAAAGAAGAAAGAATCGGAATTTATATGAATCGATCAATTGATATGGTGACAGGGATGTTGGCAGTAATTAAAGCTGGTGCTGCGTATGTTCCATTGGATCCTCATTATCCTGATGAACGATTAAGCTACATGGTGGAAGATTCGTCCATTTCCTATTGCCTGAGTCACAAAGAACTCGGAAAGAATGGTTTGATTGACCCATCCAAAATAATATATTTTGAAGATATTGAAAAAGAATCGGATTTGTTAATGGAAACGAATCTTCACATTGCGAATCAGAGTGACTTAGCTTATGTCATTTATACCTCGGGAACGACAGGCAGGCCAAAAGGAGTCATGTTGGAACATAGTGGAATCATTAACTTAGTTTATAACCAAAATGAAATGATGTGTTTGGACACATCAGCTAAAGTGCTGCAATTCGCCACGTTTAATTTTGATTCATCCGTCATAGAGATTTTCAGCACACTATTATTCGGTGCCGAGCTGCATATAAGTGTAGATAAAGAAAATCAATTTGACATGAGTAAACTTGTTGAACAAATTAAGCGTGAAGGAATTTCTCATATCATTTTACCCCCTGCTGTGTTGAAAGAACTCCCAATCATTGAATTGAGCACGATTAAAGTATTGGGATCAGCAGGTTCAGAATGTCCAGTTGAGCTCGTTTCAAAGTTTAAACATATAGCGTTTTTCAATGGCTACGGGCCTACGGAATATTCGGTATGTACAAGTTTTAAAATGTTTCCCCCGAATGAGGATGTTACAGATGAACTCGTCGTATCGATCGGGAAGCCTTTGACCAACACGGTTGTACTTGTGTTGGATGAAAACCGGAAACTAGTGCCGGCAGGGTCAGTTGGTGAACTTTACGTGGGAGGAATTGGGTTAGCAAGGGGATATTTGAATAATGAGAGCCTGACAAATGAAAGATTCGTAACCAATCCATTCAACCCTGCCGAAAAAGTATACAGAACTGGGGATTTAGTTAAGCATAACAAAGCTGGGGAATTAGTATATGTAGGCAGGGCAGACGATCAAGTGAAAATAAGGGGTTACCGTGTTGAACTATCGGAGATTAATGTTTCATTACGAAAAATAGCAGAAATCAAGGATAGTTATGTAACGGTGATGGAAGATGGATTTGAGCATAAAAGGCTAATTGCTTATTATACGGTGAATGATGAGGTTTCGATGGATTCAATCAGAAGAAGATTGAAAGAAACACTGCCTGATTTCATGATTCCTGCTCATTTTATGCAACTGGATAAATTTCCTTTGACGCCAAATGGAAAAGTCGATCGGAAATCCCTGCCGAAATGGACGGAACAGTTTGATGAGAGGCAGGAAAAAGTGCTGGATGTGCAAGAATTGTCCAAAACTGAAACAGAGCTTCTGACAATCTGGAGAAATGTTTTAAACGATCCGACTATAGGACCGGAAGATAACTTTTTCGAATGTGGCGGTGATTCAATTATCAGTATTCAAATATGCTCTGCCGCAAAAGAAAAGGATTTATTTATAACTCCTAAAGATTTATTTGAATGCCAAACGGTCCGTGAGCTTGGGAATGTTGTAAATGAGCTGGAGCAAAAACAAGTGGTTCAAGAAACAGTATCAGGTTATGTACCGTTGACGCCAATTCAATCATGGTTTTTTAATGAAAACCATGAGAATATCCATCATTGGAATCAGTCAGTCGTTTTGATGAAGGATAATACGTTGACGTCTGAACACTATAAAAAAATCATCATGAAATTAATTGATCAGCACGATGTTTTAAGGACATTATTTGAAAAACATGGTGATTCATATATCGGCAATATTTCAAATGCTGATACGGTATGCGGTTTTCATGAGTACCATGTTTCAAGTTTTAAAGATGAAAAAAGCTTGAAGGTAATTAATGAGCTAGAAGAAAACGCCCAACAAAGCTTGAATCTACACAATGGCCCCTTGATGAAGTTCCTTCTATTCAGGGATCAAAGGGAGGTAAGGGTTTTTTGGGTGATTCATCACCTTGTGGTTGATGGTGTTTCGTGGAGGATACTTCTTGAACATTTCGAAAGATGCTATCAACAGATGAAGAATGAACAAGAACCATCACTGCCTCTAAAAACGACTTCTTATAAACAATGGTCCGAAAAACTAAATGAATACAAGAACACTGACCTACCGGAAGAGGCCGTTCAATATTGGGAAAAGGAAATGAATGTTCCAGTTTCTCCGCTGACGGAAGACTTAGGAGAAACATGTGATTTTGAAAACATGTATAAAATAGAAGTGGATGAGGCCCAAACACAAAACCTCATTAAAAACACTTTAAGAAAACATAAAACGACGATTGATGAAGTTTTATTATCCGTTATCGCACATGCGCTTTCCAATCGAATGGGAATCGATGAATTTTGGCTCGATTTAGAAGGACATGGAAGAGAGGATATTGAGGATGATATTGATTTATCAAGGACGGTAGGGTGGTTCACCTCGATCTATCCAGTAAGGATTAAAGGAATGGCGACTTTGGGCTCAACCTTGAGAAATACAAAAAACATATTGAGAAAGGTGCCAAACAAAGGGTTTGACTTTGGAATCCTAAAGTATATTTCCAATCGTAATCATAACTATCCAGATAGCCTTGTGAGTTACAACTATCTAGGCCAGTTTAATAACACGGGTGATATGGCACAAACCAATAGCAGCAATATCGATTCGAACTATAAATTCCCATATAAACTCAATTTTGTCGCCAGCATCGTAAACAATAGACTCATGCTGAATATTATTGGTGATAGTAATAATGAGAACTTCCGAATGATATGTAAAGAAGTTGAAGTACACGTAAACAAAATTTTAAGTGGAAGTGCAGATTTGAATGACTCCATTGTCGAAACAGATTTTGAAGCTGAGAAAATAGTCGATGGAAGCACGATCACCCATTTCATTAATAAGTTTAATAATATTGAAGAGATTTACCCAGTGACATCACTTCAAGAAGGAATGTTATTCCATAGCGAAGTAACCCAAAGTCCTGAATATATTTCACAGCTATCCATTGATTTAGTAGGTGATCTGGACTTGGCTAAATTAGAAGAAGCCTGGAATGAAACCTGTAGAAAATACGATGTCCTAAGATCCGTTTTCAGGCGCAATCAATTGGGAGACCGTTATCAAATCATACTTAATGACATTTATTATGTGTTTAATCATGTGGATCTAACGATATTTAGTGAAGACGAGTCAGGATCCAAGATAGACAACCTTTTAGAGCATAGCAAAAACAGACAAATGGATTTAGAGAATGGTCCGCTCATGAACATCACTTTGGTCCAGCTATCGGATCATCGCTATAAATTCATATGGACACATCATCATGCTTTAATAGACGGCTGGAGCCTGCAAATTGTCATTAATCATTTTTTGGATAGTTACCGAAACACATCCAATACGACAAAAGACAGTGATGAACATAAGAATGCTTATAAACAAGTCATGAATCATGTCAGGAATATTAATAAACAGGAAGAAGCAGCTTTTTGGAATAAAGAATTGAGGGATTTCGAACAAGTAAAAGCACTAGTGAGTAATAAAGCGGATAAGGTAGCTTTTACATCGGATAAAGTTATTGAATATAGCGTACCTGAAGAGCTTACCGAAAGATTAATAGAATTATCCAAGCGACATAGAAAGACCATTAATACCGTTGTTCAAGGAGTTTGGAGCATCGTACTATCCTACCTAAGTGAAAGCGGCTCGGTATGCTATGGGGTGACAAGCTCAGGAAGGAACCTAAGCATTCCGCATATTGAATCAGCTGTAGGCTTATTGATCAATACTCTGCCATTCTCTTTGAAAATCGATTGGGATGATGATTTGCAATCCTATCTAACTGCTATTCAAAACAAGCAATTACAAATGAGAGAGTATGAGTTCAGTTCACTTACGGATATAAAGAAATACGCTGAAATTCCATGGGATAAGGAATTATTCCAACATATATTTGTATTTGAAAATTATCCAAGCACAGAACTGGCAGAGGATTCGCAAATCATGATTGAAGATTCAGTTGGAAGTGAATCGACCAATTTTGATCTTACGTTCTCTGCAGCTGTAGTGCAATCCAAGCTGCATTATAAAATCATTTATAAAGAAAGTAAATTCGATGAAATTGAAATTTTACGTTTTATGGATTCCATGCAGGAAATATTCTTGAAACTAACAGAAGATGAAACACTACTATCTATTGGTAAATTAATAAATCACTTGAAAGTTGGGGCCCGATGATAAGTAAATCGATGACGACGAATAAATTGATGTCAATAACTGAAGCTTTTATAAAAGTTGCGGAAGATAATCAGGCGAAAGCGGCACTTTGTGAAAATGGCAGGCAAATTACTTATAAAGAATTAGATATTCTTTCAGATAATCTGGCTAAAAGGATCATTGATTTGGGGATTCAAGAAGAAACAATGATCGGGATTCCAAGCAAAAGGTCCATTGAACTGATCATCGGGATGCTTGCCATAATAAAGTCAGGCTGTTGCTATGTTCCGATTGACGAAAAGTACCCATTAAAAAGATTGGAATATATGCTTGCGGATACGGATATGAAGTTCTTTGTATCGTTCAATGGCCAAGAAGGGAAGCTCCGTGAATTGGATATTGAGCCAATTCCATTTGAGATTAATGAACTAAGCAAGGAAGGACACATTCCCGTTAACCGTTCTTCGGAGAATGGTCTCGCATATGTTATCTATACATCAGGAACGACTGGAAAGCCAAAAGGGGTAATGATAGAGCATAAGAGTGTAGTCAATTTAGTATTGAACTCCGAAACACTTGAAATAAACGAAAATAATAGAGTGGCTCAATTTTCCAACCCATGCTTTGACGCCGCAACTTTTGAGATATGGGGAGCTTTATTGAATGGCGCAACTTTATTCTTGATGTCGAATGAGTTCACTTCTTTTGATGATTGGAAAGAAGCGATATCCGTTGGAAAGGTGGATGTAGCTTTTTTTACGACAGGCCTTTTTAATGCAATGGTTGATGAGGATCCATTAATTTTTGAAGGATTAAAGAAAATTGTGGTTGGCGGAGATAAAATTTCGGTTTCCCATGTGAAAAGATTGAAGCAAACAATCGGTCATTTTTCCTTGATTAATGGGTATGGACCAACTGAATGCACGACTTTTGCCATTTGCCATGAGGTCGAAGACAAAGATGTAGATGTTATTCCTATTGGAAAGCCGTTGAGCAATGTAGAAATCAAGATTCTATCTGAAGAACAAGTAGAGGTAGCGGATGGGGAAGTAGGCGAAATCTACATTGGCGGGCAAGGGGTCATGAGAGGTTATTTAAATCAGCCGCAATTAACGGAACAAGCTTTGATCATGGATGATTTGAATCAGGCGAAGTGGTACAAAACAGGTGATCATGGAGTCCGGTTACACAATGGTGAAATCCTGTACAAAGGCCGAAAAGACAGTCAAGTGAAAATTCGCGGCTTTAGAATAGAACTGAATGAAATTCAGGAAAAGCTTGATAAATACATGAAGATTGAAAGTTCAGTAGTTGCTGTTAAAAACATCAATGGTGAGAATTATGTTATCGCTTATTACAAGCATAAAGATGAAAAAGCGGTTAACGCTGAAAAGGATATTAAAGACTATCTGAGCAATGAATTGCCGAATTATATGATTCCCCATTTTTTTGTCAGAGTGGATGATTTCCCGCTTAATGCCAACGGTAAAGTGGATAAAGATAAATTACAGGAAATGGATATCATGCAAAATAAAATTTCCTTAGCCAATCAAGAAACTGGAAAGAAAAAAGAAGTATTGGAGATTTGGAGAAATGTATTAGGAAATCCAAGTCTAGGATTGGACGACAACTTCTTTGAAAATGGAGGCCATTCCATTTTAGCTACAAAACTGGTCTATGTAATGAAGGAAACCGTACTTCCTGAGGCCACTTTACAAGTATTATTGGAAAATAACACAGTCAATAAGTTTGTTGAGGCACTTGAAGTCGATTCAGCTGGCAGCATGGAAGCAGTGATGGAAAAGGATTCCATGCTCGCTCCAGCGTTAATGAAGAAAATAAGGGAAATATCCACTAAACCAGTTGAGATTGAAAAAAATATGATGATTACAGGTGGAACAGGGTTTTTAGGGGCACATCTATTACATAAATTGTTACTGGAATTGGAAGATGTCAAAATCTATTGTTTGGTTAGATTTCCTTCAAGAAATAGATTGAAAGATACCTTAATGAAATATGGTCTTTGGCAGGATGATTTCGTAAGTAGAATCGTTGTAATTGAAGGGGATCTTAGTAAGCATCAATTTGGTTTGGATGATATGACATATGAGAAATTAAGCAATGATGTTTCTCATGTCTATCATGTCGGTGCCGAAACGAACTTCTTCGAGCCATATAGCAAATCAAAGATTTCGAATGTGGATGGTGTAGTGGAGATGATTAAGTTTGCTTCATCATACACTCGGAAAAACATTTATTATGCCTCAACGCTTTCTGTCTTGACCGGCGAAAGGAAATGGGACGAGGAAGATGAATTGGTTTACTCCCCCGATTTAATGATCGGGTACAGCCAGTCCAAATGGGTTGCCGAGAAATTGCTTCTTCAAGCAAGGGAACATGGACTGACCATCGATATTTTCCGATTAGGCAGGATTTCATCTAATTCAAACGGGGTTTGGAACGAGAAAGATATGTTGTACAAGGTTTTTGAATCATTTATTGAACAAAGGATACTGCCATTTAAAGAGGAAATTCATTTTGAATTGATGCCAGTCGACTTTGTAAGTGAGTTCATTTACAAAATATCAAGATTGAATGCGGATCAAAAGCTCGGGATCTATCATATGTTCAATGATCAGAGGGTTTCAAGTGAATTCGTGACCTCCTTCTTCAAAAAAAATGAAATACCTTACTCCAACATGGATTTGGAAGAATGGTTACAATCATTAAAAGAAAAGACCCAATCTAACGAGATTCATTCATTAAGTGCTTTGTCCCAGTTAATTGATGAATCAACAAAATTAAAAGAGTCGGAAATCCTGCAATCCAAAACCAAGAAGGAAATGGAATTGCTATCAATGAAAATGCCGGAAATCGATTCAGGGTATGTTGAAAGCTTCATGAAGTTCATGCTGAAATAATCGATCATGGAGAGGGGGATGGAAGGGCTGAAGAAGACAATTTTTTGTTTCCCTTATGCAGGGGGAAGTGCATCTTTTTATAGGGAATGGAAATTTGATGATGATGTGATAGAGGTAGTCCCGCTGGAATACCCAGGACATGGCAGTAAATATAGTGAACCATTGTGTGACCATATGGCGGATTTGACGGATATATTAATGAAAGAAATGGAAACGAAGCATCAAATGGATACACTGGGAAGCATATCTTTGTTTGGACATAGCATGGGTGCGATCGTAGCCTATGAAATTGCGGCAAAATTAGAAGAGAGATATGCTAAAAAAGTAGAGCATATATTCATTTCAAGTAAATCGTCTCCAAATTATAAAGTAGATCAAATCGATTGCTCTAATGCAAAACGTTTAAAGCAATCGCTTGAAAAAATCGGAGGAACGAACAAGGAACTCCTGGAAACCGAAGATTTCATGAATATATTCCTTCCGATAATCCAGTCGGACTTGAATGTTTTAGCCAACTATCACCAGGAAAAAAAGCGCAATAAAAAGGTGGGAAATAAAGCCGTTTTGCTTTTGGGCTCGGATGATACCGTGACGAAGGAGAGTATCGAAAGCTGGAATGAATATATTGAACATATTGAAGGATTGCATATATTAAAGGGTGATCATTTCTATATAAAGCAAAACCAGTCTCTCGTTTTAAAAATCATTCAAGAGTATTTACTCAATAGTCGTTGTGAAGTTCTGATTTAAGGCTGCGGACTGTCTTTAATACAACTGAAATTTGTTCCGCCAATTAGTTTCGGAAGCCGAAATAATTTAATGTAAGTTTGGCAAAATCGGCTTGGATAACCATGAAACCCAATCTTCATCTAAAAAAAGGACTGATTTATTCAGTCCTTTGATACTGTAGATAAACTCAATGAAAATCGAGTATATCTACAGTTTTTTATTGGTTTTAGTATTTGGACGTTGATTGTAACGAAGGGCACTCGCTTTCCGCGGGCGTCCGGGATCCTCCTCTGCTTGCGCCAGCAGGGTCTCCTCTAGACGCGCTATTCCCGCAGGAGCCTCGCACCTTCCATTCCAATCACCTTAACTGTAGACAAATTAAAAAAGTTCCAATTGATTTCAGAAATCCACTCCAAGTAAACGTCTGTGGGGAATCGGCTAGCCAGTTATTCGGCAGGAGTGTCATATATATCTTCAATCACTTCATATAAAAAAGAAAAAAACATGAAGGATAACCAAGTCATTTTCAGGGTTCGGGGTGAGACTAACCGAACCTCCTTATAAATATGGGAATGGAAATAGAGAGGCCGTTCCGTGAGTAGAGTCGACAAACATCAATACAGACCGATTAAATGAGAAACATCGCGACTATCGTAGTAACTGCCAAACCAATGGTTACCGGAAGCAGGTTCCGGCGGGCAAGTTCAAAGGGACTGACGTTACATATTGCAGCGGAAGGTATCGATGCCCATGGAATCAGTGTACCCCCGCCAACGAAAGACATTTTATCATTTTTCTGAAACAATGATAATCTTACGTGCTTTACCAGTTCCTATTTTATATTCATCATTGGTATCAATAATTAACTGTGAAAACAAGGTAGTCATCATTTGTTTTCTTTCGAAATCATTAGCGTATTCCCATAGTGAATGAATATTTTCAGAAATATAAAGAATTTCATCAATTTTTACAGACTCAGTTTGTTTATACATCTTTAGTTCGGATAAAATTCTTTTTTCAATTTCTCGAAGGGAATCAGTTTTATGAATTAATTCATCTATATCAATTATATCTGCTTCAAACATTGCTTTTTGTTTTTTAAAAAGCTTTTGATTATTCTTTAGTTCAAATTCTAACTGTCCAACCTTTGCTTTCTTATTGAACCAGATAAGCCTCCACTTAATATAATAAATAAGCAACTATCTAGAGGTGGGGTATATGACTAACAATAATCAACCTTTTAAAGGTTATCGCCTCCTGGATCCATCCCATCCAAATATCAATGCTTGTGTTGAAAAGTTACAACCACCACAAGGTTGTGACTTTTTTCCTTTTAAATGCAACTGTCCAACAGGAGCCACCGGACCAACGGGAGCCACCGGACCAACAGGGGCAACAGGACCAACAGGAGCCACCGGACCAACGGGAGCCACTGGACTAACGGGAGCCACGGGAGAAACGGGAGCCACCGGACTAACGGGAGTGACTGGGCCGACTGGGGCAACCGGAGCAGCGGGACCAATAGGAGAAACAGGACCAACAGGAGAAACGGGAGCAACTGGAGCAACCGGACTAACGGGAGCCACCGGACCAACAGGGGCAACCGGAGCGACGGGAGCCACCGGACTAACGGGAGAAACGGGAGCCACCGGACTAACGGGAGTGACTGGGCCGACTGGGGCAACCGGAGCAGCGGGACCAACAGGGGCAATAGGACCAACAGGAGCGACGGGAGAAACGGGAGCCACCGGACTAACGGGAGCGACTGGGTCGACTGGGTCGACTGGGTCGACTGGGCCGACTGGGGCAACCGGAGCAGCAGGACCAACCGGAGGAACAGGACCAACCGGAACAACTGGAGCAACAGGAGCGACTGGAGCAACAGGACTAACGGGAGAAACGGGAGCCACCGGACCAACAGGAGCGACGGGAGCCATGGGAGAAACGGGAGCCACGGGAGAAACGGGAGCCACCGGACTAACGGGAGCGACTGGGCCGACTGGGGCAACCGGAGCGACGGGAGCCACGGGAGAAACGGGAGCCACGGGAGAAACGGGAGCGACTGGGCCGACTGGGCCGACTGGGGCAACCGGAGCAGCAGGACCAACCGGAGGAACAGGACCAACCGGAACAACGGGAGCAACAGGAGCGACTGGAGCAACGGGAGCAACAGGAGCGACTGGAGCAACAGGACTAACGGGAGCGACTGGAGCCACCGGAGGAACAGGACCCACCGGACTAACGGGAGAAACGGGAGCGACTGGGCCGACTGGGCCGACTGGGGCAACCGGAGCAGCAGGACCAACTGGAGGAACAGGACCAACTGGAACAACGGGAGCAACAGGAGCGACTGGAGCAACGGGAGCAACGGGAGCAACAGGAGCGACGGGAGCAACAGGACTAACGGGAGCGACGGGAGCCACCGGAGGAACAGGACCCACCGGACTAACCGGAGCGACTGGAGCCACCGGAGTAACGGGAGCCACCGGACTAACGGGAGCCACGGGAGAAACGGGAGCGACTGGGCCGACTGGGCCGACTGGGGCAACCGGAGCAGCAGGACCAACCGGAGGAACAGGACCAACTGGAACAACGGGAACAACGGGAGCAACAGGAGCGACTGGAGCAACAGGACTAACGGGAGCAACGGGAGCGACGGGAGCCACCGGAGGAACAGGACCAACTGGAACAACGGGAGCAACAGGAGCGACTGGAGCAACGGGAGCAACAGGAGCGACTGGAGGAACAGGACCAACCGAAGGAACAGGACCAACTGGAACAACGGGAGCAACAGGAGCGACTGGAGCAACGGGAGCAATAGGAGCGACTGGAGCAACAGGAGCGACTGGAGCAACAGGACTAACGGGAGCAACGGGAGCGACGGGAGCCACCGGAGGAACAGGACCCACCGGACTAACCGGAGCGACTGGAGCAACAGGACCAACTGGGCTGACAGGACCAACTGGAACAACGGGAGCAACAGGAGCGACGGGAGCAACGGGAGCAACGGGAACCACAGGACCAACAGGAGCAACGGGAGCGACGGGAGCCACCGGAGTAACGGGAGCGACTGGGCCGACTGGGGCAACGGGAGCAACGGGAACCACAGGACCAACAGGACCAACGGGGGCAACAGGACTAACGGGAGCAACGGGAGCCACCGGAGTAACGGGAGCGACTGGGCCGACTGGGGCAACGGGACCAACAGGAGCCACCGGACCAACGGGTACATCCGGAATATCAACGTTTGGATATGTTTATAACCAATCCGTACAGAATGTACCAGTAAATTCAGATGTAACGTTTGATACAAACGGACCACTTGTTGGCATTACCCATACACCTGGAACAGCGCAAATTATTCTTCCGACAACAGGTAATTATTCTGTCCTTTTTGGGGTTACGACTGTACCTGGTACTGGTAAACAATTTGCTTTATTCCTTAATAGTGTACTGGTTCCGGGTTCGATATACGGTACCTCTAATACTCCCCAATTGAATGGAAGAGTAATTGTTACCGTAACTACCGCTCCAGCGACGCTCACTCTAAGAAACTTCACATCCCAAACTGGTACCGTTACTTTAAATTCACCAGAAGGGGGAACAGAACCAACTGTTGACGCTTCGGTGCACATTATGAAATTAAATTAAGATAAATAAGCGGCCTATTATACGTTGGCCGCTTTCTTGTTTCAAACCAGAAAACACTATATCCAAGTGCAAGTGCAATAGCAACATTAATTCCACTAATTAAGAAAGAAGTTCTTACAGCGATATTACCATCCGGATCTACATTCATAACGGGATTATTATTCCCATACGTATACCCATTCTGTGATAAAGGGTCATCTTCTTCTCCTGGATGTGGGTCTAATGCTAAGAATGCTCCGTTTTCTGGATTATAGTACTGAGCTTGTAGATAATAATTTTTTGTTTCCTCATCATAGTAATAGCCAGCGCATCGTACAGGATTATCTTTTGCGATGTTCCCTTCAACTGCTAAAACATTACCATAAGAATCATACTCGTAAGAACCAACTTCTTCATCATCTGCATTACGAATTCCACTAGAGTGGGGATATTATGATAATATTTGATGATCGAAACCATTTACGTGCAGGTTATTAGTTGCTAGTTGAGTAAGGCTTTTCGTTTTCTTTTGTATTGTTCTTTTTCATCACAATCGATACAAAACAGAATAAAGCTATTAATAATAAGATGGTTGGAAAAGTAAAAAAGATTCCATTATATTTTATGGAGTGATCGACTTTTAAACCATATAAATAAATAATCAGATAAAAGAAACAGACAATGATATAGTACCAGTTAATAATTTCATTATAATATTCCTTTTACATGAATTAGTATATTACAAAAAATACTCATGAAAAAAATGAATATTCTGAAAAAAATGGAGGGATGGATAGTAATTGTTAAAATTAGAAAAAGAGCTTTTACTGGTACAACTGCACTGTTCCAAGAACCTTCACTGCTTTTAGGTGAAATAGTAGCTTGATGATCTGATGTCCATCTTTTTTTCAAAAAGTCACTAAATCTCTCGAAAATCAAAACTTTATTCATATTATTTTCCTGATGAATAATTATTTGTGAATAATTTACTTTTATATTGCTATAATGAATTTATTTATAAAGTTACAAAGTACTAAAAGGAATACTTTGAGAACTGGAACAATTGAAAGTTGTTTTTTAGTTCACCGTGTATCATAAATCGTTTTGGGTTTCTTATGTTTTCATCATAATAAAAGGCTCTTTTCGTAAAGATTGTTGTTTTTAGTACGAAACTATTTAACGTTGATTGGAGCGCATGTGCGAGACTCCTGCGGGAGCAGCGGGACAGCAGGCGTTTACGCCGAGAAGGATCACCGCCCGCCCCGCGGAAAGCTAGCATCTGGAGGGGAAATCAACCACACCGCTTTACTTGGTAAATAGCAATAAATTATGCGAAAACAGCCTAATGAAAAAAGCGCTGATATGCTCTTCAGCGCTTTTAACATGCGTCCATTCTCGAACGAAGAGGTTGAGGTTCGTAAATAGCCTTTTTAAGTAAGATTATGCCTCTTAATTTAGGACAAAGTAAATAAAATCTCGTTTTCTGTTATATAAGAACATTCATTGGCTCTTGACTGCCTATGGTTTACATAACCCAATGAACAAGGTTCCAATCAATAAGCAGCCACGGCCCGCAACCGCAAAAACGAAGCTGGAATAAAATATATTGCGTCTGTAAACGTTCATTTATCTCCTCATAAGTGAAAAGTTATAAATCTTAATTTTTAACATATATTTCAGAAAACAAATAAAAACCAACATAAAAAAACCTTAAAGCCAATTAAATAAAAAAAAATATAGAAAAAATATTCCAAATTGTCAGAAAATGTGATATGTTATTTTACACATTAGAAAACGCTTTCATCTTTGGAATTTAAAAAAAAGGGGGGTTTTTATGTCGGTAATAGTTCACTCGAAAAAGGTCAAAAGGAAAGCCTTGGTTGCAAGTTTGATTGGTAGTTCAATAGAATATTATGATTATTTGTTGTATGGTACTGTGGCTTCATTAGTTTTCAACAAACTTTTCTTCCCGAATTTTAGTCCAGCGGTAGGTTTACTGATTGCATTGGCATCTTTTGGGATACCTTACTTCTTTCGTCCGCTTGGAGGTATTATTTTTAGCCACATTGGAGACAAAATTGGGAGAAAAAAGTCATTAATATATACCCTTGGAATCATGGGTGTGAGTACAGCCCTCATTGGTTTATTACCTGGTTACCAATCCATTGGGGTTTGGGCACCAGTTTTGCTTGTCACTTTAAGGTTGATTCAAGGAATCGCTGTGGGAGGTGAATGGGGAGGAGCAGTCCTTCTGGCAGTAGAATATACAGAGAAAGAAAAACGTGGTTTTGCAGGAAGTATCCCGATGATGGGAGCAGCTGTAGGAATGATCCTTGCCACCGCTACCATATCTCTGGTGAGCTTGTTGCCAGATGCCGCTTTTCTTTCGTGGGGGTGGCGTATACCATTCGTTGGAAGCTTGGCGCTAGTCTTCATCGGTTTATGGATACGGAATGGTTTAGAGGAAACCCCAGATTTTCAAAAGGCAAAAGATGAAGGCAAAGTGTCTAAACTTCCGATTGCTGATACACTAAAATACCATTGGAAAGAAGTACTTTTGATTACAGGTGCAAAAGCCATTGAGACCGCTCCTTTCTATATGTTTGCGACTTTTGGGGTCTCATACGCTACTAATACATTAAAGATGCCGGAAAGTCCGGTATTAAATGCCGTGACGATCGGGACACTAGTTTCTCTCTTTATGATTCCTCTTATTGGTAAATTATCTGACCGAATTGGAAGGAAAAGTATTTTTGTAGGTGGGACGTTAGGGGTAATTATCTTCTCAATACCATACTTCCTTTTACTCTCCAAGAAATCAGTACTTTTGCTAACAGTTGCGGTAATGATCGGATATGCTCTTTGGTCTATCATTACTTCCGTTATGGGCACGTTATTCTCTGAAATGTTTAAAGCAGAGATCCGTTATACAGGAATTTCTGTAGGCTATCAATTAGGTGCCGCCCTTTTCGGAGGTACAGCACCATTAATTGCTACTTGGCTTATTGCAAAGTTTAATGGTTCGTGGCTTCCTGCTGCAATCTACCTCATGTTACTTGGTGTTTTATCACTAATTTGTGTAGTCTTACTGAAAACGATGAGCGAACGTGAAAATAGTGCATCCACAAAAAATCAACCTTATTTAGCGGACAAAATAATTAAGAATTGAAGTATGTCTGTTTTTTGTATATGTTAATTGATTATTTATAGATCCAAACAAATAGGAAATTAATAAAAGTAAAAAAAACTTTAAAAAGGTGGAATTAAAATGAATGTTAATGATATTACAAACAATCCTTATTTATTACTGACCCCTGGTCCATTAACTACAACTGAAACGGTAAAATTAGCAATGATGAAGGATTGGTGTACTTGGGATGATGACTATAATAATATTGTTCAAGATATCAGGAAGACGATTGTACAACTAGCAACTAATACAAAGGATAAGTACTCAGCTGTTTTGATGCAGGGAAGTGGGACTTTTAGTGTGGAATCTGTAATTGGAACCGTGATTCCAAAAAGCGGGAAATTACTGGTGCTAGCCAACGGGGCATATGGAAATAGGATAGCAAAAATATCGGGTATCCTTGGAATTAATACGGTTGTATTAGATAGTGGGGAGGTTAATCATCCAGACTTGAATGAGTTAAATAAAACTTTGGAGAATGATCAAGATATAACTCATGTTGCCATTGTTCATTGTGAAACTACAACCGGTATGCTAAACCCTATTGAAAAAGTAAGTGAAATTGTCAAAAAACATAACAAGATTTTTATTGTAGACGCGATGAGCAGCTTCGGTGGCATTGAAATGGATATAGATACATTGAACATTGATTTTCTTATTAGCAGTGCAAATAAGTGTATCGAGGGCGTACCTGGTTTTGGTTTTGCCATCGTCAAAATTGAAGAGTTTGCAAAATGCAAGTCAAACGCAAGGTCTCTATCACTGGATCTTTATGATCAATGGAAAACAATGGAAAACGATAATGGTAAGTGGCGATTCACTTCTCCAACCCATGTAGTTCGAGCATTTGCACAAGCATTAAAAGAATTAGCTGAAGAAGGTGGAATAAAGAGAAGAGCAGAAAGATATAGAAATAACCAAAGGATCCTTGTGGAAGGAATGAAAAAGCTTAATTTCAAACCGTTGCTTCCCGATGAATTACAATCACCATTTATTACGCCTTTCTATTATCCGCAAGATAAGGAATTTGAGTTTACTGAATTTTACAAAAAATTAAAAGAAAAGGGATTTGTGATCTATCCAGGAAAAGTCACCAATTTAAATACGTTTAGAATTGGTAACATCGGAAATGTACATCAAAGCGATATGGAAGCTTTATTACTTGCGATTGAGCAAAGCAGCTATTGGCAGAAACCTGCATTTAATAACTAAGTCTTTCCTTAGAATGCTTGTATCTTCCATCATTGTTTCTTATACTTTTTTTTATAGATTGGATTTCTTTTTAACGGATATTGGAAATCCCGGTTAGAATAGTAATTTAATCAAACTTATGAAACAATGATGGAAATACTAATTTTGGGGTGAAAGTCTTGTCATTAGCTGGAGAAGAAAGAAAGAGAAAAATTCTAGAATTATTAGAGGTTAGCGGAAAAGTTACGGTTAAGGATCTATCGGGCATATTAAAGGTTTCAACTGAAACCATTCGGAAATACTTAGATGAATTACATCAGGAAGAAAAGTTAAAAAAAGTCTATGGTGGGGCTATTGAAAATTCATTTTTTAATGGGGAGCCTTCCACTGATGAAAGAGAGGTCATACATTCTGATGAAAAAAGAAGAATCGGAGAAATAGCAGTTAATCTTATTAATGACAACGATGTAATAGCCATTGATGATGGGAGCACACCATTGCAATTGGCAAAAAATCTGCGGAAAAAGAAAAACTTGACTATTTATACCACTTCTATTAATTCCCTCTCTGTTCTCATTGATTTAAACCATCAAAATATTTTTTCAGGAAAAATTATCATGTTAGGTGGAGAGATCAACACTTCTCATCATAGAGTATCTGGGCCTTTCACATTGCAGATGCTGGATGGACTCTACATTGACAAGTTTTTTATATCGGCAGATGGTCTTTCTATAAAAAGTGGTATAACCAGCTATGACTTTTCAAAAGGTATGGTAGCAAAGAAACTAATCGCGCAATCAGAAAAGTCGATATTATTAATTGATCATTCCAAGGTAGGAAAACGCACCCATTATAAAATGGCGGATCTTCAAGATATAAGTATGGTGATATCCGACAGACAACATCCAAGTGATTGGGAAACACCACTGAGAGAAAACAATGTAAAATGGTTGGTTGCAGACACTACAATTGATGAAAAATAATAACAAAAAAACCTCTCAGTAATATAGGCAAATTTTTTGCCTATGAAGGGGGATCAGCAAATGGAGCATTTAGTTGTATTTTACGAAGAACATTTTTTGAAAAATATAGAAATTTATTTAAGGCTAGTAATCAGTGCACTGCTAGGAATGTTTATCGGCTGGGATAGGAGTGCAAAAAACAAACCAGCTGGATTAAAAACATTTACTTATGTTTCTGTATCTTGCACTTTAATCACTCTTGTTTCAATTTACAGTGTTGACGTTTTCAGTCATTCAAATATAAATGTTAGAATGGATCCTATGAGGCTTTCTGCACAAATTGTTTCTGGCCTGGGTTTTTTAGGGGCTGGTCTTATTTTAAAAGACGGACTTAGGGTACAAGGGTTAACATCTGCCGCTATGGTGTTTTTTGCTGGAGGTGTAGGTATTGGAATTGGTGCTGGATTTTATGGGCTTGTATGTGCGGCTGTTTTCATTACTTTCATTTTAACAAAAATTAGTAACAACATTGAACATCGACAAGCAAAATCACAAGAAAAGAAAGGAATGCAGCATAGAATACCAAGTCGTAAGGATGTACAAGAAGGATAGAGTAATAATGTTAAATAGTTATAAAAAATAGAAAGCCAGTTCTTGAGATTAGAGAACTTGGCTTTTTATTTATTTACCCTTTTATTTTGGTGTTCCACATAGCTGCTTGAAAAGATCTTTATCATTTAGAAATAAATAAAGGGGAAAACAAAGTAAAAATAAAATAAAAAAATAAAAACAAATAAAAACAAATAAAAAACAAGTAAAAACAGGACAAAACAATATCTATATGGTAAACTTTAAGTAACTCGTAATTGAGTGAATATTTCAAAAAAAGAGGGTGTTGCTATTGAAAGTGTTCTGTTTAGGCGGTGCTGGAAGAATCTGTAGAGAAGCTGTTCTTGATCTAGTCGAGTACTCCGAATTTGATGAAATTACAATTGGTGATTTCAATGAAGCATTAGGGAAAGAATTAGTTAACGAACTAAACGACCCTCGTGTGAACTTCGTGAAAGTAAATGTAATGAATCATGATGAAACAGTTGAGCAGATGAGGGGCTACGATATAGTAATGGATGGCACTACCATCACATTAAATGGTATTTCTACGGCATGTATTGCAGAAGCGGGATGTCATGGAATCAATCTAAATGGATTTGGTGCAGAAGATGAATTTTCGGAAATTTTCAAAATCAACAACAGAACTGCAGTTCCAGGCTTTGGGATGACGCCAGGTGTAACTCAAATGATGGCGATGCACGCTGCCAATCAATTGGAAGAAGTTGAATCTATTAGAGTAAGCCACGGGTCTTTTAGGCCTATCGCCTTCTCAAAATCAATTACAGAAACAACTACTTATGAGTACGATCCTGACCTTCCTGGAAGAATCGTTTTTGAAAAAGGTGAGTTTGTGCAAGTTGCTCCATTTGCAAGGCCCAGAAATATCAAACTGCCTGAGCCGTATGGTGAAACCGTTCAATATATTATTCCTCATTCTGAAACACGCACATTAGCTAAAGCGCTTTCATGTAAGGGCGTACAACTAATCGAAGTCAGGGGCACTTGGCCTAAACAAAATATGCAGTTCGTTCGTTCGCTATATGACTACGGAATCATTGCAAACCCAAAAGTGGTGGTGAATGAAAAAGAAATAGGGCTTATGGATATTATTGGTGATTACTTGCTTCAGTCAAAAGCAGGCCAAGAAACTGAATTATACGGGTATTCTCTCCATGTTGAAGTAGTCGGGATAAAAGATGGTGTTAAAAAGCGTCATGTTTTATACCATACTCACCCCTCTAGTGATGGATCCGTTAAGGGATGGGAAAAGCTAAGAGCTTATACTCGAAATGTAGGAATCCCAATGGCGATAGCTACTGAGATTATAGCTAAAGGCTTGGTGGAAAAAACAGGGGTGTTAATTCCAGAAGAAGCATTTGAACCGACAATGATTTTTGATGAACTAAAGAAAAGAGGCATTCATGTTCATGAACAAATTGAAGTTGTTGATGTGAGTGTAGAAGAAACTACCGTATAGAGCCAATTTTAATAAGATAGAAAAATAGAGATATAGGAACCACATCTTTTAATAAAAATGACAATAAAACTCCCATTCACTTAAATAGGAGAAATACCAATGATGTTGTCGAAGAAGGAGGTTGGCGTTTTGAATAATCATTCTCCCCAAATTGAGGCGGTTATTTTTGACTGGGCAGGAACAACTGTTGATTATGGTTGCTTTGCACCACTAGAAGTGTTCAAAGAGGTATTTAGAAAAAGAGGAATAGAAGTGTTAGATGAGGAAGCACGAGCACCAATGGGCCTCTTAAAGTGGGATCATATTCGGAAAATGTGCGATATGGACCGAATCGCAGAATTATGGAAAAGTAAGTATGGTAATCTGCCTGAAGATAAAGATGTCGATGCTCTATATGCAGATTTTGAACCTATGCTGTTTTCGATACTCCCTAACTATTGTACTCCAATACCAGGTGCTATTGAATTAGTTGAACGTCTAAGAAGAAAAGGGATAAAGATTGGTTCTACCACTGGATATACAGCTGAAATGATGGAAGTTGTTGCGGCAGGAGCGAAAAAAAGGGGTTACGCTCCAGATTTGCTAGTAACGCCGGATGATGTGCCTGCTGGTCGGCCGTTTCCGTGGATGATTTATCAAAATGCCATGAATTTAGGAGTCTATCCTATGAAGCATTTTATTAAAGTGGGAGATACAGTGAGTGATATTAAAGAAGGTATTAACTCGGGTTCTTGGAGTGTAGGCATATTAAGAGGCAGCAGTGAATTAGGGTTGAAGGAAGAAGAAGTGAATGCTCTAGATCCAGAAATTTTAGCGGAAAAACTGGAAGTAGTGGCGGAAAGATTTAAAGAAGCTGGTGCTCATTATGTTATTGATAGTATCGGGGACTTAGATCAATTAATTCCAAAAATTAATTTGCGCCTAGCTAATGGCGATTAAATAAATAAGGTTCGCTCCTTCTACAAAAGATAAAATATTCTTTCAACCAATATAAGGAGTATTCCTATAATCGGGATTCAAAGAGGCGGAGAGGTGAAAATGATTGGTGAAAAATGCCTACGCATTAGGTCTGGTCGAAACTATTGGCTTTCCCGCAATGATTGCTGCTGCAGATGCCGCTTCGAAGGCAGCTGATGTAAAAATCACTACCTATCAAGGGGCAGATGCAGGGATTGTTACTATTTATATAGTGGGTGATGTTTCTTCCGTACAATCGGCTGTTATTGTAGGAGAAGAAGCGGCTAGAAGAGTCGGAATATTCCGTTATTCACGTGTTTTGGCGCGACCGGATGATCATGTTATCAAAATGCTATTTCCAAAGCTTGAAGAAGAAAAAAAGGCTGTCAAAAGTGAAAAAGCAATCCAGCGAGTTGAACAGCCAGGTACCATAGCTAGTGGTGAAAAAGTCGATGAAAATGTAAAAGAACTTCATAAAAAGAGCACCCAAGAGTTAAGAAAGCTTGCCAATTCTCTAAGTGGCTTCCCTCTATCTCCCCAAGAAATTACAACTGCGAAAAAAGAGGAATTAATAAAATATATAAATGCACTTCAGAATGGGAAAGGTGGGGATAAATGATGATGTTGGATAAAGATCTTGAATCGATTCAAGAAGCAAGACAGCTTCTTGAACAAGCAAAGTTAGCACAGAAAAAAATGGAAAAAATGACTCAAGACCAAGTTGATCAAATTGTTCAGAGTATGGCTCAAGCCGCTACAAAGGAAGCTGGAAGGCTTGCAGCGATGGCTGTTGATGAAACGGGATATGGAAAGGTAGAGGATAAGCGGACAAAAAATCTATTTTCCGCAAGAGATATATTTGAATCAATGAAAGATAAAAAGACAGTAGGGATCATTTCCCGTAATGAAGAAAAACAAGTGTGGGAAGTAGCTGAACCGGTGGGCATAATAGCGGGGATTGTCCCGTCCACTAACCCTACCTCAACAGCCATCTTTAAAGCACTTATCTCATTAAAGTCCAGAAATGCCATCGTTTTTAGTCCACACCCGGCTGCTGCAAAATGTACAAATGAAACGGTGAGAATTTTGCAAGAGGCTGCAGTGGAAGCAAATGCACCAAAAGGAATCATTTCAAGCATTACAAATCCGACACTTCCTTCGGCACATGAGTTAATTAATCATAAGTTAACGGATCTTATTTTAGCTACTGGTGGTACAGAAATGGTTAAGGCTGCTTACAGTTCAGGTAAACCTGCATATGGGGTAGGACCTGGAAATGTTCCAGTTTTTATTCATTCCAGTGCAAATGTAGAAAAAGCCGTTAAACAAATCGTGCAAAGTAAAACATTTGATTATGGGACCATCTGTGCATCTGAACAAGCGATCATTGTAGAAAAAAGTATAAAAAGAAAAGTGAAAAAAGAGTTGGAAAATGAAGGGGCATATTTCCTGGATGATTATGAAAAGAAAAAAATAGAGGAAATCATCATGGTCAACGGGAGGTTAAATCCTGGAATAGTGGGCAAACCCCCACAAACATTGGCCAATATGGCAGGGATTTTCGTTTCAGATGGGGTTAAGGTATTGATTGCGGAAGAAACGAATATCGGAAAGTCTTATCCTTTTTCAGTAGAAAAGTTATCTCCAATTTTAGCTTATTATACTGTTGAGGATTGGCAGGAGGCCAGTCATGTTTGTAATGAATTGCTTAAAGTAGGCGGACTTGGGCATACGCTTGGGATTCATTCTGAAGACAAACAAATTATTGAAAAGATAGGGTTGGAACAAAGAGTATCTCGAGTTGTAGTCAATTCTGGGACAACATTTGGTGGAATTGGTGCTACGACAGGGATTACGCCATCCATGACACTTGGCTGTGGAACATATGGAAACAATGTATCGTCGGATAACATCGGTCCAGAGCATTTGTTGAATATAAAACGAATTGCTTTTGGAGTTCGTGAAATGTCCAATGAACAAGAATCAGACAATGTTCATGCTCGAAAAGAGGCAACAGGTAGTGAGAAAACAATTTCAAGATCGGAAGTTATGGATATCGTGAAAAGTGTCCTGCAAGAACTTAAAATATAACTTATAAATAGGGAGGCATAAACAATGAGTGTAGAAATGGGAGCATTAGGAATGATCGAAACAAAAGGGTTAGTAGGTGCAATAGAGGCCGCTGATGCCATGTCAAAAGCTGCAAATGTAAAACTAATTGGTAAAGTACATGCTGGTGGAGGCCTAGTAACAGTCATGGTGCGGGGGGATGTTGGAGCGGTTAAAGCATCTGTAGACGCAGGAGCCGCAGCGGCTGAAAATATAGGAGAATTGATTTCCGTTCATGTCATTCCACGTCCTCATTCAGATATTGAACTTATTCTTCCGAAGTTGGAAGGATAAACAATAACTTATGGCAATTATAACGGAATCCAAATTAAGACGGATGTTGAAAACCGGGATTCCAAATCCATATCCTATTGGGGACGATAGACTAACTCCTGCGGCGGCTGATTTCTTAAGAGACAGAAAAGTTGTCATTGGAAATCGGGACCCTATTAAACATTCCTTGTCGTCAAATGAAGAGGAAATGCATAATTTAATGATTCCTGTGGGTGTTTCAAATAGGCATATTCATTTATCATCACACGATGTCGAAATACTGTTTGGGAATAATTATGAACTAACTCCTATACGAGAATTGTCACAACCAGGACAATTTGCTGCAAAGGAACAAGTCACTTTACTGGGGCCAAAAGGGATGATCCAAAATGTCCGAATCCTTGGTCCGGTAAGGGAAGATACTCAAGTAGAAATATCTAAAACGGATGGATTTCAATTGGGGATCCATCCGCCCATACGGTTATCAGGTTCAATCGATGATACGCCAGGCTTGACGCTAATTGGACCAAAAGGCTGTGTAGCTCTCCATAAAGGAGTGATTATAGCAAAGAGTCATGTGCATATGTCACCTGAGAATGCTCAACATTTTGACGTTAAGCATGGAGATGGTTTACTTCTTCAATCAATAGGCGAGCGCTCTATAATTTTCTTGGATGTTATCGTTCGAGTAGCTCCGAGATACAAACTGGATTTCCACGTTGATCTAGATGAAGGAAATGCAGCAGGCTTGAAAACAGGTGATTATTTAAAAGTTGTTGGGAAGAATGGGGAATTCCTGTCGCAAAAAGGGAGGTGAGGAGAATCGAAATTCGTTCAATGGTAGAATCGGTTGTACGGGAAGTTTTACAATCCATTCAAGTGCAGAAGGAAAAAGAAAATAACGGAAAAGTTTTATTTGTCTTTTGTGATAGCTCAGCACATGAGCCATTTACAGATCAGTTTATTAAATTGAAAAATGCAAATATAGCTTTTGATACTTTATTTTTAGATGGTGAAACATCATCTTGGATAGGCATGCAACAGGTTGAATCGAGCGGGGCAACGAAAGTGATTGCCGCTGATGAATACGCTCCATCGGCAATGGAGCTTCCAAAAGGGTATGATGGGATCATTATTCCTGAAATTGATTTGGATAATGCGGCAAGGGTTGCTACTGGATTAAAAGGATCAATTAAGTCAGAAATCATTTTCTCGGCGAGCCTGTTGCAAAAATTCATATTAGTCGGCGAAGATGTACCAGGGATTAAACGATCGGATCGTAGTTGTTTAAAAGCCATCTCTTTACCAGCTCCATATCGTAAACGGTTTGAAGAGTATATGAAGCAAATGACGGAGCTTGGCATAACGTTTTCACCGCAAAAGGATTTAGCTGATGTAATCATTGATAAACTTTGTAAAGAGCTAGAAGTGAATGGCCAAAATAAACAAGAGCCATTGGAAGAAAATCATTCTAAAGGTGATCATTTTTCCTACACCAAAAAGTTACTTACGTCTGACTGGTTTGAATCAAAGTCCTATAGCCCGAATGATACCATTTACCTTCAGAAGGGGACCATCATTTCTCCTTTGGCAAAGGATTTGATTAAAGCTAATAAACTAAATGTCCTGTTTGTTAAAAAGGATGTATAAGATGCTTTTAGGAAAAGTTATAGGAAGTGTTTGGACAACTCAAAAAGAAAAAGGAATGGAACATGTTAAATTATTGATTGTTCAGCCGTTAAATTCGTTGAAAGAATCAGTGGGGAATATTGTTATTGCCATGGATCGAATTGGAGCAGGTGTCGGTGAAACGGTTATTATCACACAAGGCTTACCTGCACAAAAGTTGACGAATGAAAAAAATTCTCCAATCGATGCAGCGATTATTGGCATAGTTGACTCTTTTGAAGTTAAGTAGTCAAGTCATGTTTCAATCCAGTTACTTCTAATACTTTAGGAAATAGAATAAAGCTTCCTTTGTCAAACGATGAAGGGAGCTTTTTGTTCACTAAAAGATCGTCTGTTTGGAGGGAACTTTATGGAGTTAGACTTTGAAAATCCAATCCCATTACACGCTCAATTAAAAACCATTTTGGAAGATCAGATTTTAGAAGGTTATTATAAGGATAAAATCCCAAGTGAAAGGGAACTCATGGACATGTATTCTGTCAGCAGGAGCACTGTACGGGAAGCTGTTTCCATCCTGGTTCGTGGAGGGATATTGGAAAAAAGGCATGGCAAGGGAACGTTCGTATCCCTAAAACCTGTACAGGAATGGCTTCAGATGATAAATTTCACGGAAACCACTAAAAGCATGAAGATTAAATTACTTGATCATGGCCGTGTATTGACCCCTGAAAATATTGCAGAGGCAAATGGTTTTGAAGATGAATCTTACCATATTAAAAGGCTGCGGTTACAGGGGGATGTCCCCATAGCGATCGAAAAGCATTATTATTCTTTGGAACTAGGAAAAGAATTGACGAAATTCAATTTAAGTAAAACTGTATTGTATGATGCGCTCGAAGGGAATCTAAACATTAACTTTAATGAAGCGGAACAAATTATTACATGCGGCTTTCCATCTAAAGAAGATGCGGAACATTTAGGTTTGAACGAAACGATGTGCGTGTTGATTACAGAACGAATGATTTTTGATTCCAAGGGTAATTTGGTCGAATACTATAAAGGTTTATTCCGATCGGATATGCACTCATTTGCTATGAAGCTGAACCGAAAAAACAACTAATCTTATATGTACCAATCCCCATTTTTTGCCCCCTGGATATCAAGTTTTCATTCGTGAGTCAATTAATGCTGTTATCATCGTAATTGATAAAATTTCTAGTCTTTTGGATATACCAGGCACAAAATATGAGCCGGTCTTAGGGGAGATGTTTCATGAAATTTAAGGTTTATCTTCTTTATTTTCAACAATACTTCAAGTATCCTTAATTTGAATAGCAACTACTGTAAATGAGGGATAAGCCGTGAAGCAAATATATAGTGATGTCATACAATTTCGGGGTACACATTATGAGTTTGGATACATGCAAGGGGAGGAATTAAAAGATTCACTAACGGTATAAAATCGTGAAGATCAGTGGAAAATCAGGCAGCCGCGGTTTACGGTTGAGGAAGAAGAGGTCAAGAAAGCAATTACACAATTCGCCCCTGGAGTTTGGGAAGAATTACTGGGGTTGCAGGAATCGTTGAAATGGCCATTTGACCGCGTGCTGCAAGAGTTCGGTGGATACCGATTGGATTATGTTCGGTCGGGCTGCTCCATCATGACTGGCGATGATTATCTCATTCGCAATTATGATTACCACCCAAAGACATATGAAGGACGCTATGTTTTATTCCAGCCAACCGATCAAGGGTATGCAAGCATCGGCCCGAGTCAGCGAGGGACTGGCCGGATGGATGGAATGAATGAAAAAGGTTTGGTGATAGGCTATAATTTCATGAATCGCAAGAACCCTGGTGATGGTTTCATTTGCTGCATGATTGGCAGATTGATTGTTGAATCTTGTGCAAACGTACAGGAAGCGGTCGCGATGTTGAAGGAAATCCCGCATCGTCATTCCTTCACTTACGTCGTCTATGATAAAAGCGGAAGTACCTATATCGTTGAAACCTCTCCGAGAAATGTAGAGGTGCGCAGGTCAAATGCCTGTACCAATCACTTTGAAATCATGAAACATGAAAATCGTAACCATCTTATCGATTCGAAACGCCGATTGGAGATCATCCAAGATCATGAAGGGAGACTTTCATCTGCCTACGATGCTTTCAGGTTGTTTAATGATACCAATCAAGGTGTCTTCTCGGATTTATATAGCAGCTGGGCGGGAACGATTCATACTTCCGCTTATTTACCTAAGGAGATGAAAGCTTGGATTGCCTTGGGAGGGAACCAGGAGCCGACTTCAATAGATTTTGCGAAATGGCTTGAAGGGGAAAATGTTGAGCTAGAACGAATCAGAGGTGTGGTTGATACGGATATTCCCTTCGTGCATATGGATGAGGGAGCGAATTGGTTTCGGGATTGAGCGTATTATGGAAAGTCCTCGTTGGGTAAATGATGCTGGAATTAACATTCATAATATAAGTGAAGCACATTTAAATGGCCAAGAATCAGTTGGTGAATAATTGTAAAAGAGGGGACATTTAATGGATGAAAATGAAAGCTTAAAAGGGTCAAGAACAGTTCAACGGTCAATTAATATAATGAACTGCTTTACTTTGGAAGAGCCAGAATTATCCCTTACGGAAATCTCGAATAAGATAGATTTGGCGAAATCAACAACTTCCAGACTATTGGATACACTAGTACAAAATGGTCTTCTGCAAAAAAAATTCTCCAATTCAAAATATCAGTTTGGCTATAAAATGTATCAGTTTGGTCGTATTGCGGAAAATACCATTTCATTTGAAATAACGGAACTTGCAAAACCATTCATGAAGAAGCTAAGAAATGAAATTGGAGAATCAGTAAGTTTATATATGCTTGAAAATAAGGAACGAAGGTGTATTGCACGATACGGCAGTAATCAATCAATCCGTCATGTAGTAAGTATCGGAGAGTCACTTCCATTGGAGAAAGGTTCAGGTGGGAAGGCATTATTGGCTTTTCAGTCTCCGGCGTTTGTTGAATCAATTCTAAAAAACTTAGATTCCGAAGCATTACGAATCAGTCTATCAGGCGAATTGCCAATTATTCAAAAGGAATCTATTGCTATGAGTTTAGACGAAAGAGGAGCCGGAGTTAATTCAGTTGCATCACCTATTTTTGGGAAGGATCAAGAAGTGAATTTTTGTCTATGCGTATCTGGGCCAAGTACAAGATTTACGCAAGCTGTAATCGATTCAATAAAAAATGAAGTGAAGATGAATGCTTTAAAGATTTCGGAATGTTTTAATGACCAATAAGAATAGCCACATTGTGGACAAGTTGTATGGACAGCGCCTTTTTTACTGGGCGCTGTTTTTTATTTTAATAATTAAAAGACAGAATTTTTTAATTTTTATCGTGACAGATAAAAGTGGCTTTGTTATAATTCATTCATGAAGTTCCGTTTAATGAAATTAATTGTTCCACTAGATGAAACTTAATAAAATGTAGACTTATGTAAAAGTTCTTATTCACATTTTGTTTAACAAAATTACCAGACTCATAACTTCGAGGAGGAAGTATTAATTATGGATAATCCAACAAATGGACCTTTGACTGGAATTCGTGTTATCGATGCATCGACTGTGATTGCTGCTCCGTTTGCAGCTACCTTATTAGCGGATTTGGGAGCCGAAGTGTTAAAAGTGGAACTTCCGGATAAAGGGGATCCTTTAAGGGGCCTTGGACCGTGGAAGGGTTCTGAACCATTGAGGTGGCCAGGTCTTGCACGTAATAAGCAGTCTATAACTTTGGACATTCGCACTATTGAGGGGAGGGAGTTATTTAAAAAATTAATTGGCACTGCAGATGTACTGATAGAAAATTTCAGGCCAGGAACAATGGAGAAATGGGGACTGGGCTATGAAGAGCTGAAAGAAGTGAATCCCCGTCTCATTATGACTAGGCAATCGGGTTACGGGCAAACGGGACCATATGCAGAAAAGGCAGGGTTTGGGACGCCTAGTACCGCCTTTTCGGGATATACCTATTTACAGGGATTCCAGGACCGCCACCCAGTAAGTCCTTCATTTTCATTACTTGATTATATATCTGGCATTTATATTGCCTTTGGAACTGTAAGCGCTCTCCTTCATCGCGAAACTTCTAAAGCTGAAAAAGGTCAAATCGTTGAGATGGGACTATATGAAGGAATGTTCAGGATGATGGATTTCTTAATTGCTGAGCATGACCAGCTCGGTAAAGTACGTGAGAGAGCACCTATGCTTCATGGTCATTCAAGTCCTTCAGGTACTTACCAAACTAAAGACGGACATTGGGTTGTTATGGTATGCAGTACACAAAAAACATGGGAACGTCTGGCTCAAGCTATGGGACGGTCGGATTTGATAGAAAACCCTGATTATATAACGAATAAAAAACGAATGAATAACGATAGCTTCCTTCAAGAACTTGTTATGACCTTTATGAAATCATTAAATAAACAAGAGCTTTTGAGTAAAATGGATGAGTTTGGTGTTCCCATTTCACCAATATTAAGCATCAAGGACATCTTTGAAGATCCTCAATATCAAGCAAGGGAAAATATTTTGGAAGTTGATCATCCTCGGTTAGGAACAATTAAAGTCCCCGGCATTGTACCTAAGTTTTCAGAAACACCGGGGCGTATCCGTCATCGTGCACCGGAGCTGGGAGAGCATAACAAACAAGTGTTCAGTAAAGAACTTGGTTTATCTGAAGAGGAATTAACGAATCTAAAAGCTAAAGGGGTCATCTAACATGAAAAATGAACAAATGATCGTACCTGATGAAGTGAATATATGGGAAGTTCTCCCGCGAGATGGTTTTCAAATGGAAGACAAATGGATACCGACAGAAGAAAAGATTCGCATTATCCGTGCTCTGGCAAATACAGGAATCAAACATATTGAAGTTACATCTTTTGTGCATCCTCGAGCAATACCTCAATTAAAAGATGCTGAAGAGGTGGTAAAGCGGGTTCAGGACTTAGATGGAGTGAAGTTCCGAGCGCTGGTTCCCAACTTGCGCGGGGCGGAACGAGCTATTAATGCAGGAATGAAAAAAATAAAGATATTATTATCTGCCACGGATTCACATAGCCTATCCAATTCCAACTGTATGGTTGAAGAAGCACAAATGGATCACCTGCCGATTGTAGAACTGGCTGGAAAAAATGGTGTAGAAGTAGGAGGTTCAATTGCGGTAGCATTTGGCTGTCCATATGAAGGTAAGGTACCTCTGGAAAAGATAGTATCCATTCTTGAAGGATACAAAGATATGGGGGTTAACGAAGTTTCTTTGGCAGATACGGCTGGAATGGGAAACCCAAAGCAAGTATCCGAAATGTTAAGTATCATTAGAGGATTATTCCCTAGTTTCAAGTTCACTTTACATTTACACAATACAAGAGGAATGGCATTTGCCAATGCAGTGGCAGCCTTGCAGCAAGGGGTCACTGATTTTGATAGTTCCACCACTGGATTGGGAGGATGCCCTTATGCCCCTAACGCTGCAGGAAATATTCCCACAGAAGATATCGTACATGGCTTTCATGAAATGGGAATCCGGACAGCCATTAATCTTGACTCATTACTCGAGGTCGCCAGCAATATCAAAAGTACAATGGGGCACGATGGTGGAAGCTTTATTCTTAAGGCTGGGCCGAACGACAGGCTGCATTCTAAACCAAAAGGTCAAAAAAAGCTTGGTTG
This sequence comes from Peribacillus aracenensis, assembly GCF_025175645.1. NCBI lineage: Bacteria > Bacillati > Bacillota > Bacilli > Caryophanales > Bacillaceae > Peribacillus > Peribacillus aracenensis. Next base: position 9,804 of record NZ_JANZMJ010000022.1, on the reverse strand, counting down.
ATTGCTAAAGGGGATTCAAGTGAATCCCTTTAAAGTAATTATGAATGAAAACGGATACAAAACAAGGGGGGGTATATATGTTATCCATATTAGGGTTCATGATGATTGTTGTTTTTATGTATTTAATTATGAGTAAGCGATTGAGTGCACTTAATGCCCTGATTATCATTCCGGTCATTTTTGCTCTGATAGGCGGATTCACTGATTTAGGACCTATGATGATGAGTGGGATTGAAACAATTGCACCAACCGCGATAATGGTGATATTCGCCATTTTATATTTTGGAATATTAATAGATGCAGGTATGTTTGATCCTTTGGTAACAAGAATGGTGAAGATATCAAAAGGGGATCCATTAAAGATTTCCGTTACTACTGCAGTATTGTCTTTATTGGTAGGATTGGACGGGGATGGAACGATCACGTATCTAATTGTCGTTACAGCATTATTGCCATTATACGAGAAGTTAGGGATGAATAAGTTAATACTTGCTTGTCTCCCAGCAATGTCAATGGGAATCATGAATGTACTTCCTTGGGGGGGACCAACTGCAAGGGTAATGTCCATCTTTGGATTCGACGCTATGGAACTCCTGGGACCAATTATCCCATCTATCATAGCTGGGGCATTATATGTCATTGGGCTAGGTGTGTTTTTTGGTGTTAGGGAACGCAAAAGGTTAGGTGTATTTGGTCATTATACAGAAACAGAAGGTGAAATAGCCGTATCAATGGAGGACATTACGGACCAATCATTAAAAAGACCCAAATTGTACTGGTTCAACATCATTCTTACACTATTATTGGTTTTTGCCCTAGTTAAAGCAATTTTGCCATTACCTGCTCTATTTATGATCGCATTTGTCATAGTCATAGTTGTAAACTATCCGAATTTAAAAGAGCAACAGAGAAGAGTTGAAGCACATGCAGGAAACATTCTAACTGTCACTTCCTTGATCTTTGCTGCGGGTATTTTCGCAGGAATATTGGAGGGAACTGAAATGGTGGATGCCATGGCCTCAACTTTAGTGCATATTATACCAGACTTCCTAGGTCCACAATTGCCTGTAATTGTAGGATTGACCAGTATGCCATTTACGTTTGTGATGGCAAATGATCCTTATTATTTCGGTATTATTCCAATCATTGCTGAGACTGCTTCGGGATTCGGTATTGATAAACTGGAGATTGCACAGGCCTCTTTATTAGGGCAGCCATTACATTTATTAAGTCCATTGGTCGGGTCTGTATATGTATTGATTGGGCTTGTCGGCATAGAGTTTAGAGAGCATATTAGGTTTTCACTTAAATACGCTGTCGGATCAGCGTTGGTCATGATTATTACAGCTATCCTTTTCGGCACATTATCAATTTAGTTATTATTGTTTGCAGAATTGAAAGAAACGATCCATTTTCATGAATAAATAACAAAATGAGGTGTTAGCAATTGAATAGATTAACTTCAAAGCCTCCGTTATTACCCAAGTCCATCATTGAAAGAGCTAAAAAGTTAAATACGACCCTTATAGCAGACGCTTTGTATGAATCTAATACTCGTGTAATGGATTATAAGATAAAGCCTGTGTCATCCGGAATGAAAGTGATGGCAACAGCCATGACGGTTGATATGATTGCGGGGGATAATTTACTCCTTCATCAAGCCATATATGCTGGAAGTGAAGGCTATGTGTTAATTGCGGATGGGAAAGGTCACGAAGGAAATGCCTACCTTGGAGAGTTAATGGCTGGGGCTGCGCACGCAGTAGGACTTGATGGGATTATCATTGACGGTTTTGTTCGTGACAAAGAGGCACTTTGTGAATTGGGGTTTCCGATTTTTGCAAAGGGATTCACTCCAAACGGGCCGTGTAAAGATCGACCGGGAGAACTTAATACGACGATCACATGTGGCGGTGTAACTGTTCATCCTGGTGATTTAGTCATAGGAGATGAGGATGGTGTAGTTGTTGTTTCAAAGGTTGAAATTGAAGAGGTATTTTCCAGGGCGGAGAAAAAATTAGCTTATGAACAAAAGCGTCTCGAAGAAATAGCGGAATATGGAAGTAACCGTAAACAAGGTGTTACAGAAGGGAATATTGAACCTTGCTGGTTGAAAAGTGAAATAGGGAATTTCAACAAGTGACGTATGATGCCATGGTACTAAAATCAGCTACTTGGTAGTCAGTAATTGGCTATAGAAATAATTAGGCCCATTCCTAGGATTGGGCTTCTTTTGTTGTTCTATTTTCAGGAAAAACTGGTACTATTTATTAGTGGATGTCACAGTAATATATTATGATAGAGTAACAGATTTTGGATTAGAGATAAGAAGTTGAAGTTTGTTTATTTGCCGTACTTGTACAAATAAGGGGATGTGCGAATGTTTTCTACAGCTATTGGATGGTTTCGGTTTATTACAATAATTGAGGGAATCTCATATGTTTTATTGCTTGCCATTGGCATGCCCATTAAGTACATATTGGATATTGGGGAAGCAACACTCATTTTAGGCAGCATCCATGGTTTCTTATTTGTCGTGTTTGGGCTCTTATTACTTTATGTGAGCATCATATCAAAATGGTCCTTTTTAAAAATGGCGATGATTTTCATCGTTTCATTCATCCCATTTGGGAATTTTGTAATCGACCGCAGGCTATTGAAGCAAAGTTAAATGATAAAGAACCATGCCCTAATACTTTTACTTTTGAAAAATCCATAAAAAAACGTCTTTCTATTTAAATGGAAGGCGTTTTTTTTATGGATTTAAGCTTGCTGTAAGGTTGGGACAAAGATGCTGTAAGAATGAGCATGTAAAGTATAAGTATCAACAATATTGAAGAGGTGAAACAAATGGAACCATTATTAAAAGTGGAAAATATAAAAAAAACATATGGTAAATCAAGCGCTGCCTACACAGCGTTGGAAAATATATCTTTTGACATTCATGAAGGGGAGTTTGTAGGGATCATGGGACCTTCTGGAGCGGGGAAATCGACGTTGCTCAATATGTTGGCAACCATTGATTCTCCGACTGAAGGGAAAATTTTCATGAATGACACGAGCATTCACGATATGAAAGGGACAGACTTAACGGATTTCAGACGTGATAATCTTGGTTTCATCTTCCAGGATTACAATTTACTCGACTCATTGACTGTGAAGGAAAATATATTATTACCACTGGCTATTGCGAAAGTTCCAGCGAAAGAAATTACTAACTTAGTGAATCGTATTGCTAAAGTATTTGGGATTGAAGCTTTATTAGCTAAATACCCTTACCAAATCTCCGGTGGGCAAAAGCAAAGAACGGCTGCTGCAAGAGCGCTTGTGACAGAGCCTGCATTGATCCTGGCTGATGAGCCAACAGGTGCACTTGATTCAAAATCAGCAACAGGCCTTTTGGAAAGCTTAAGTGAACTAAATGAAAAAAATAATTCGACCATCATGTTGGTGACACATGATGCATATGCCGCAAGCTTCTGCCGGCGGATCATTTTCATCAAAGATGGAACGCTTTCTACAGAAATTTATCGTCGTGGCCAATCACGTAAAGCTTTCTTCCAAGAAATTATGGATGTCCTTGCAACAATTGGAGGTGAGGTAGATGACGTTATTTAGTCTGGCGAGGAAAAATATTGCCCGGAACCTCTCCCAATATTTTATATATATTGCATCCATGGTATTTAGCATTATCATCTACTTCACATTTGTAACATTAAAATATAGCGATACAGTTGCAGAACAAACGGCTTCATCACAGAAATTAGATTCATTGATGAGTGGTGCGGCAGTCATCCTGATTTTCTTCGTTGCCATTTTTATTGCCTATTCCAATTCATTCTTTATGAAAAGGCGTAAAAAAGAAGTGGCATTATATGCATTGCTTGGCGTACGTAATCGTCAGATTGGTTTTATGCTCTTCTTTGAAAACCTATTGCTAGGTTTGGTTTCATTGGTTGTGGGGATTTTACTTGGATTTCTTTGTTCAAAAGGGTTCATGACGATTTTGATCTATTTAATGGGCTATGATGTCATGGCACCATTTACATTTTCGGGATCTGCTGCTTTGAACACCTCTATCGTATTTCTTATGATTTTCTTGGTGACATCATTCCAGGGCTATCGTTTGATCTATCAATTTAAACTAATTGATCTCTTCCATGCATCGAAAAAGGGGGAAGCTGCACCGAAGCCATCGATGATTGTAGCCTTTCTGGGAATTTTCCTGATTGTCATGGGCTATTGGTTGGCAATGCAAGATATTTTTACTTCTAAAGTATGGGAAAAGGTCGGCTTTTTAATGACGGCACTCATTATTTTGACAACGGTTATTGCCGGTACGTTTTTATTGTTTCATAGCGTGACGGGCTTTGTTTTGGCCGTGATTAAGAAAAATGAAAAATGGCTATGGAAAGGCCTGCATCTGATGACGATTTCGCAACTGCTATATCGCATACGGGGGAATGCACGTACATTGACTGTAATTGCGGTGTTAAGTGCTACAACGGTAACCGCTGGCGGTGCGGTTTATGGTCTTTATTATAACGCGAATGACCAAGTTATGACCGTTGATCCGAATACCTTCATGTATCAGCAAACGGATACAAAAAGCGATCATCAAGTCAGCGCTGTATTGCCAAATACAATGTATGATGAAAATGTCGAAGCACTATCTGTCACATTTAATACGAAAGAATTGAATAATGGATCGGCATTTGATAGCTCGGATAAAAGGATTTACACGATAATCGATGAAAGAACATATAACAAATTAGCAGAAGTGCAAGGCAAGGAAGCACTGCATGTGAGTAATGGAAAAGCAGTCATTTTAGATATTGGATATGACAAAAGATTCTCACCTGAATACAAGGACAAGACCATCAGGACAGAAAACAACACGGCAATCACATTCCAAAGCTTTAAAACACAAACCGTTTTAAATGCCGGAACAGCAGGCATTGCAGTGGTCGTATCGAATGAGCAATTTAAATTATTGCAAAAAGAAGGGGAAGCGCTAAAATATCGTGTCATCGGTGTTGATCAAGCTTCCACGGATTTATCGGAAAAAATTGCAACACAAGTGCCAGAAGAAGCGCTATTTTCCAGTGCCCCTCAAGATTTCCAAACAAGCATCGAAAGTGTCGGCTCATTGCTCTTTATCGGAAGTTTTCTTGGTCTGGTTTTTTTAGCAGCAACAGGCAGTATCATTTACTTTAAAGTTTTAACGGAAGCAGAGGAAGATAAAACACAATACAATATGCTTCATAAATTGGGCGTTAACGCAAAAGAAATGCGGAAATCCATTGCATCACAAGTGCTTGTAATCTTTTTCGTTCCACTGGCAGTGGGGTTATTACACAGTACGGTTGCTTTAAAAGCCTTCTCGGGCTTATTGTCGATGAATCTAGCAAAACCTGTGATGATCTGGATGGTCGCTTATACGGTTATTTACGGTATGTATTATATCTTAACGGCAGCTTCCTACAATCGCATTATCATACAAAATAATAAAATAGAAGGATGATCGAAGTGAAGAAATTTCTTATGGTAGTTGGCATTTTGTTTATACTTGGAGCCGCAGGAGTCGTCGCGCTTACTAAAATTGACTTCAACCGCATGAATGCGGACAATTATTATTTGCAAATTACAGAGGATGGGGTACAACATGAAACTAAACTGGATGATGGTTCGGTGATGACGTACTATTCTTATAAACTTGACGCCAAAAATGCAGATGGTGAAACGATTCCGCTTGAATTCACGGCACAAAAAAATCTTCGAAAAGATGCTTACTTAAAGATGTATGTGAAAAATGGTGATGAAGTTTCGTCATATGATGAAGTGAAATTCGAAGACATTCCAAAAAAGGCACAAACAAAATAAATAGGATAGAAGGGCTGTCTTGAAGTTGCGGACAGCCCTTTCTCTGCAAGAAAAATACTTATAAAAGTATCGTGATCGTGGTTCCTTTATTTTCAATGCTAGTCAAATCTATTTTACCTTTATGAGCCAGGATGATGTCCCTTGCAATGGCCATTCCTAAACCGGTCCCATGTGTACTTGCAGTATTCGTACCTCGATAGTAGCGTTCAAAAACCTGTTCTAAATCTTTGGCGGGAATACCGCGGCCATTATCGGCAATGGTAATTTGGGTATGCAGTTCTGATTGTGGTCCAATATCATCAATTTGTATTTTAACAACGACATTTTCCTCGTTATGTACGAGTGCGTTATAGATAAGGTTAAAAATCGCCCGTTTCAGTAATTTTTTATCCACTTTATGTGTTGCTTTGTCCACATTTGCCACGAACTCAACCTGTTGATCACCAAATTGTGAATCATTTAAAAGCTCGATCGTCTTTTCTCTTATGAACCCAACGATATCAACATCTTCAAATTGCAAAGGAAGTCGTTGGTTGCGCAAACGCATCGTTAAATTCAGATCATCCAATAAATCTTTCATATAAACGGACTGTCTATTAATAATGGATGTAAATTCATACAATTCCTGTGGAGTTAATGCAGTGGCGTTATCTTTCATCAATTCTGTATAACCATGGATGGAAGCAAGTGGTGTCTTCATGTCATGAGAGACATTGCTAATCCATTCCTCACGCATTTGGTCGAGTTGATCACGTTCTTTCTCATACTGATCCAACTTCACCGATAGCTCATTCATATTGCGAAATACATCTTCATAAACGCCTTTTGGAATGCTCATTTTTTTAAAGCGCCGCTCCCGAAGCTGCTGAATTCCTTCTATTAATATGTTCAGCGGACTCGTTAATTTTTTTCCAAATAAGAATCCAATGACTAATGCAATGATGATATCCACGATTAAAAATATTACTAGTAAGAAGTTAAAGTTCTTAAAAACCTTTTCATAATCATAGGTTATTACATAGCGGCCAATTTTCTGTTCCTTAACTCCTACAAAATAGCTGAAATTATGGGCTTCGCCGACAAAAACAGTCGTCTCTGCATCAATTTCCTTATACTTATACATTTGGACGATTTCAATAGGAGAATATACGGTTTGCAATTTTTGAGGTGTATAAAAGGCTGCAACTTGCTTACCCTCATCATTCAAAAATTGTATCCAGGCGTTATTGTTCCGCAGTTTTTTCAGCCCTTCTTCGTTTACGATCGGTTTGTTATCTATTAGTTCCACATATTGTGAAAATGTTCTGCTAAAGTTTTCAGCAGAAACTTCTTCCGCTTCGAAATTATGCATGGCTCGATAAAAGAGTAGGGATAAAAGTAAAATGGTATTTACGATCCCTACGATTACAACAATTGTCACAACGGATCCTAAAAAGCGCCGTGTCAATTTCCACTTCATTTTGTTTCACCCTTGGTTTGTAATTTATAACCAAGCCCTTTAACGGTTATTAAAAAAGAAGGCTTTGAAGGGTCAGTCTCGATTTTTTCGCGTAAACGACGAATATGTACCATTACTGTATTATCAGAGCCAAAGAAATCATCGCCCCACACATGTTCAAATAAAGTTTCCTTGCTCAAAATCTGATTCGGGTGATGCATAAAACAGCTCATCAGTCCGATTTCTTTAGCTGTGAGCTCAAGTGTTTTGCCATCCTTTTTCACTTCATTTTCATTTGCACTAAGCTCAAATGGACCTACTAGCCGTTTTTTCGGAACGGCCTTTTCCTCTGAAAAGCCCGCACGCCTCAGCTGCGCCTTTACTCGATATGCCACTTCTTTCGGACTGAATGGCTTGGTAATATAATCATCCCCGCCAATCGCCAACCCTAGAAGCTTATCAATTTCCTCATCCTTTGCCGACAAAAATAAAATGGGTACATTCGACACTTCACGAATTTGCTTGCATAAATCATAGCCTTCACCATCAGGCAGCATAATATCAAGCAAGACAAGTGATGGATCGAACTCCTGAAACTTTGCCCACCCATCCGCAATCGTCCCCGCCGTAACAATATTCGGGATACCTTCTTTATGTAAAACTGTCTCCATGAGACGTGCCAAATCTTCTTCATCGTCAATAATTAAAATCCACTGATCATTCGACATTCTGCTACCTCCCAAACATCAATCATACCCTACAGTATAGAGTACCCTTAAAGAAAAAATAAGGGGAGGAAAGATATTTAACGAACTCATTCATTATTTTCACGAAACAAAGCGGAAAAAACGTAAGTGCCATTACCTGAAAAATCACTGTGAATTTCAGGATTCTGATGCGTGTCTTTATTTGGTTAAGGCAGTTTCGGAAAGAAGAGCGTACTTCATACTGATTTGGTAAAGGTTGTATGATAAACTGTTTAAAGTATTGTTAGGAAGATTATGCTAAGTAATATGATTAAGGAATTCGTTGCTGTTCTTTTGACCCAAACCTTTATATATAAGTATGCAGCGAATGTGGAAGAATAAAAGGAGAAAAAATAATGGAAACAAAAAAGGTGTTACCCGTTCTTTTTTTAGTGATGTTTTTAGTCATGGTCGGATTTGGGATCATCATTCCCGTCATTCCGTTCCTTGCCGAAAAGGTTGGTGGCAGTCCTGCTGAGCTTGGTCTTTTAATGGCTGTTTATTCATTAATGCAATTATTTTTTGCCCCGATGTGGGGACGTATATCTGACCGGATAGGAAGGAAGCCTGTCATGATTATCGGAATTGCAGGATTGGCCCTTTCGTTTTTCATCATGGCCTCGGCAGATTCCTTATGGGTATTATTTGTAGCCAGAATCATTGGCGGGATATTGTCATCGGCAAACATGCCAACCGCCATGGCGTATGTGGCTGATATTACCACGCCGGAAGATAGGGGAAAAGGGATGGGAATAATCGGTGCCGCTACAGGGCTTGGGTTCATCTTCGGACCTGCGATTGGCGGGGTATTCTCCAAATCAAGTTTGAACTTACCGTTTTACATTGCAGGAATATCCTCTTTGATTACTTTATTCTTAGTGATTGCGATACTAAAGGAATCACATACGGTTGAAAAGAGGGCCCAACAGTCAATAAATAAAGAGTCCATGTGGAAAGCTTTTAAAGGGCCACTTAAAACCATGTTCTTTCTGCAAATGATCGTCACCCTTTCAATGGCAGGACTCGAAACGACTTTTGCCTATTTTGCAGCCAAAAAGGCTGATATAAGTCTTGTACAATTAGGTTATATCTTTATGATCATGGGGTTTGGCAGTGCGATCGTTCAAGGTGGATTGGTGGGTAGGATGACAAAGAAATATGGGGAAGGCGCGGTTATCCGAATGGGAATCATCCTGTCGGCAGTTGGTTTCATTCTCATCCTGTTCTCTTCCGGTTTTTGGACATCGGCGATCTTCCTGACTATATTCGGATTGGGTAATGGGTTCATCCGGCCGGCAATTTCGGCACTGCTGACCAAAAGTTCCATGACCGGCCATGGCAGTGTCACTGGCCTGCTATCTTCCTTCGACTCGTTCGGCAGGATTGCGGGTCCCCCGATAGGCGGTTGGTTATTTTCGATTTCGATTGAATTACCTTTTATATCCGGCGCCATCCTTTCCATTTTTGCTTTCCTTCTTTTTCAGTTATACCATGCACGGAAACAGACTGAGCAGGTCCAAGTATCTCATTAGTCATAATGAACGAAAACGGCTCCCATCGCTTAACGTAGATTGCACTTGGTCATAATGTTACTACCAAAAATAAAAAAACAAGTGTAGAGCTACACACGAAAAGGAGCCTATATTATGAAGGATGTTCAAAAATTTGTTGGTTTAGACGTATCTAAAGATTCAATTGCTGTTGCGATTGCTGATTCTGGTCGTGGTGAACCTAGAT